>NZ_RZPL01000399.1:0-5133 GCF_004022805.1 Mesorhizobium sp. M7A.F.Ca.CA.002.04.1.1
CTTCCAGAAGGTGCGCTCGGCCTTGGTGCCGCGCCGATAGGCGAGAATGACCGGAAGCGTCACCTTGCCCTCGCGGAAATCGTCGCCGACGTTCTTGCCGAGATCCTTGCTGGTGCCGCCATAGTCCAGCGCGTCGTCGATCAGCTGGAAGGCCAGGCCGAGATTCATGCCATAGGAGCGCAGCGCCGCACGATCGTTGCGCGTCGCCTGGGCGATGACCGGGCCGACCTCGGCAGCAGCCGAAAAAAGTGCGGCGGTCTTGGCCTTGATGACGGCGAAATGCTCGTCCTCGGTGGTTTCGAGGTTCTTGGCGGCGGCAAGCTGCATGACCTCGCCCTCGGCGATGATCGAGGCTGCACTCGACAGGATGTCGAGCGCCTCGAGCGAGCCGACATCGACCATCATGCGGAAAGCCTGGCCGAGCAGGAAGTCGCCGACCAGCACGCTTGCCTGGTTGCCCCAGATCATGCGGGCGGTCTTCTTGCCGCGGCGCATGCCGCTCTCGTCGACGACATCGTCGTGCAGAAGCGTCGCGGTGTGCATGAATTCGACGGAGGTGGCGAGCTTGACGTGGCCCTCGCCGGCATAGCCGAACATCTGGGCTGCGGCCAGCGTCAGCATCGGCCGCAGCCGTTTGCCGCCGGACGAGATCAGATGGTTGGCGACCTCCGGGATCATCTCGACGTCGGAGCCGGCCTTGGACAGGATCAATTCATTGACGCGCCCCATATCGGCGGCAGTCAGATCGATCAGATCCTTGATGGAGGCGGGCTCCCGCTTCCCGTTTTCGATGTTGAGAACGACACCCACGACAATCACTCCCGTCTTGGTATAGAGCGTGCGACGGCACCCTTAGTCCCTGTATGGACTCTAGGGCGGCGGACATGGGCACGGCAAGTGGCGAATTGGCGCGGCGGCGGCGACAGAATGTCAACGACCCCAAGGGAACGGCTCTGCCCCGGAATCCCCTGCCCGTTTACATCAATAGCGCAAACTGCGAGTTTCATACGATGATAGAACTAGTCCGCACCAACGATGCCGTGATCATTTCCTTTGTCGAATCGCTGATGCGCGACGCCGGCATTGCCTGCTTTGTCGCCGACCAGAATATGAGCATTCTCGAAGGGTCGATCGGTCTTTTGCAGAAGCGCGTCATGGTCGACGCCGACCAGGCCGACGCGGCACGGCGCATCCTCAGGGATGCCGGCATCGCCAACGAAATCCGCGGAAAATAATGTCCGCCGCGCCCGCCGCCCTTGTCCCGGACACGCCGGCCCATACGGTCGACGCTTTCCATCGCGGCCGGTTCTGGCTGGTGCAGCCCAAGCAAGGCGGTCATCGCGCCGGCATGGATGCGATGATGCTGGCGGCCTCCGTGCCGTCCTCTCTTGCCGGTCGTCTCGCCGATTTCGGTGCCGGTGCCGGGGCCGCCGGCCTGGCGGTGCTGTCGCGCTGCCCGGCCGCTGAGGCGGTGCTTGTCGAACGCGCGCCGGAAATGGCGGCCTTCGCGGCAGCCACCCTTGCCCATCCCGGCAATGCCCATCTGAGCGATCGCGCCTCCGTGCTGGTCGCCGATGTCACCGTATCGGGCCGGGCGCGGGCGGCCGCCGGCCTCGCCGACAATGATTTCGACTTCGTCATCATGAACCCGCCCTTCAACGCTCCCCGGGACCGCGCCTCCCCCGATCGCCTCAGAAAAGAGGCCCATGTCATGGAGGACGGGGTGTTCGAGAGCTGGATCCGCAGTGCGGCGGCGGTGGTCAGGCCGCGCGGCGGGCTTGCCGTGATCGCCCGCCCCGAACAGCTCGGCGCCATTCTCGATGCGATCGCAGGGCGCTTCGGCGATGCCGAAATGCTCGCCGTCCACCCTCGCCCAGACGCCGCGGCAATCCGCATCGTTGTGCGGGCAGCGCTCGGGGCACGGGGAAAGCTTGCCATCCGCCCGCCCCTGATGCTGCACGCGCAATCAGGCAACGGCCCTGACGAGCGCAGCGAAATGATTACCAACGGCCTCGCCTCGCTGTTTGGAGATTGAGCTATTCTGCCTGGCCACATTGCCGTTGGCCGGGAAATCCCTACATGCCTGCAACCTATCGACCGGAGACCGCGCCCTCGTGAAACGCCTTATCAACCGCCTGCTGCCGAAATCCTGGCGCTCCACCGTCGTCACAATTCCGGTCATCCGGCTGCACGGCACCATCATGGCAGGCGGTGGCCAGTTCCGGCCGAGCCTGTCGCTGGCCTCCACCGCTGGCCTCATTGAGAAGGCGTTTTCCTACGACGCCCCGGCAGTCGCCATCTCGATCAATTCGCCCGGCGGCTCGCCGGTGCAGTCGCGGCTGATCTTCAAGCGCATCCGTGACCTGGCCACGGAAAAGAACAGAAAGGTACTGGTCTTCGTCGAAGACGTGGCGGCGTCGGGTGGCTACATGATCGCGGTTGCCGGTGATGAGATCTTCGCCGACCCATCCTCCATCGTCGGGTCGATCGGCGTGGTCTCGGCTTCGTTCGGCTTCCCGGAACTGATGAAGAAGATCGGCATCGAGCGACGCGTCCACACCGCCGGCCAGAACAAGGCGGTGCTCGACCCGTTCAAGCCCGAGAAAAAGGAAGATGTCGAGCGGCTGAAGGCGCTGCAGCTCGAGGTGCACGGCACGTTCATCGACCTCGTCAAGGAGCGGCGCGGCGCGAAACTGAAAGACGACCCGGACCTGTTCACCGGCCTGTTCTGGACCGGCATCAAGGGCCTTGAACTCGGCCTGGTCGATGCGCTCGGCGACATGCGCACGGTGCTCAAGACCCGTTTCGGGGCGAAAACCCAGCTCAGGCTGATCACGACACCGCGCGGTTTCCTCAGCCGCTTCGGCCTGTTTGGCTCAAGCAAGGGCTTTTCAGCGCCCGAGATCGCAGGCGCTGCCGCCAGCGGCCTGATCGATGCGGCGGAAGAGCGCGCATTGTGGTCTCGCTTCGAGCTTTGAAAACCCGGCAAAAGCGTCTAGCATGAGAGCTTAACCGACCCGACCGGCCACCTTCGCCGGCCCAGCGTGGGAGGAGTTTTGGTATGCCGCAGATCATTTTCTTCACCGTCGTTGGCGTCGCCGCCTATTTCGGCTACCGCACCTTCATCCGCGAAGCCGAACGCGTGACCGCCAAGGTGCGGCGTACCGAAAAGCAGACGGCCAACGGCGCGATGGGCACTTTGGTCAAGGATCCGAAGACCGGCGAGTACCGGCTGGCCAAGGACTGAGCACCATTTCGCAGACCATTGTGGACACCGACATCGGGTCGCGTAGCTGGCACGCGCACGCCAAGATCAATCTTGCGCTGCATGTCACCGGCAGGCGCCCTGACGGCTATCATCTGATCGAGAGCCTGGCGGTGTTCACGCGGTTTGGCGACAGGGTCGAAATCGCGCCTGCCGACAGCGATGAATTTACCGTGTCCGGCCGCTACGCCCCGGCGGTTCCTCTCGACGCCAGCAATCTGGTGCCTAGGGCGCGCGATGCCCTGCGACAGGCGGTCGGGCACGAGAGAACACCGCCGGTCGCTATCCGGCTGGAAAAGAACCTGCCGGTCGCCTCCGGCGTCGGCGGCGGTTCGAGCGACGCGGCGACCGTGCTGCGCGGGCTGGTGGAGACATGGGGCCTGGATATAGACGGCGCAGAGCTGGCGCGGATCGGCCTCTCGCTCGGCGCCGATGTGCCGATGTGCCTGGCGGCCAGACCTCTGGTCGCGCGCGGCATCGGAGATGAACTGTCGATGGTGCCGGATTTTTCGGCGCTTGGCCTGGTGCTGGTCAATCCGGGCACCCCGGTCTCGACGGCGGACGTCTTTGCGGCGCTTTCCCGGCGCGACAATGAGGCCTTGCCGCCGCTGCCGCGCAGCATCGATTTTCATAGCCTGCGCAACTGGCTGGAGATCACCCGCAACGACCTCGAGCCCGCCGCGCTGGCGATGCAGCCGGCTATCGGCAGGGCGCTTTCCTGGCTGAACAAGGCCGGATCCGGTTTTTCACGGATGTCCGGGTCCGGCGCCACCTGCTTCGGCCTGTTCGAGACCGGCAATGTCGCCAAGCGCGCCGCCGCCGAAATCCGCGGCCGCCAGCCCGACTGGTTCGTCGCGGCGACGCGCAGCATCGCATCGGAGGTATCTGATGGCCAGAATTGACGAGAGCCGCTCCTTCATTCCCGTGCGCATCGCGGTGCTGACCGTTTCAGATACGCGCAGCCTCGCCGACGACAAATCCGGCCAGACGCTGGCCGACCGCATCACCGAGGCCGGCCATATGCTGGCGGCCCGCGATATCGTCACCGACGATCGGGAAAAAATCCGCGACACGGTTCTGGCGTGGTCGCGGGACAAGAATATCGATGTCGTCATCACCACCGGCGGCACCGGTTTCACCGGCCGTGACGTGACGCCGGACGCGCTGGAGCCGATCTTCGAAAAGCGCATGGATGGCTTTTCGGAAGTGTTCCACCGGATCTCCTACGACAAGATCGGCACCTCGACGATCCAGAGCCGGGCGACCGGCGGCGTCGTCAACGCCACCTTCGTCTTCGTGCTGCCGGGTTCGCCAGGCGCCTGCAAGGACGCGTGGGACGGCATCCTGAAGGCACAGCTCGACTACCGGCATATGCCGTGCAACTTCGTCGAGATCATGCCGCGCCTGGACGAGCATTTGCGGCGCGGCAAATCAGCTCCGTAAAGCCGAGGCAAGCGTCGCTCTCAGCGGATGACCGGCTCGCCATGAAACCGCCGGCGCGACGGCGGCGAGACGCCGAAGCCGACTTCCATCATCAGTCGGGGCGTGCGTGCCGGCACGGTGCCCATATGGAAGCCAAAAGGGTCCTCGACGAAACCGAGACCGGCCTCGCCGGTCAGCGTCACCGGGCTCTGCTCGCCATAGACATCCAGGACCTGTTGCGCGGGGTGGCCAACCAGAAGCGTGAGCTGGTGCTTGAGGCTGCGGCGCTTGTGGCTGCCCCTGACATAGACATGCGGACCGGTGTCGGCGTCGACCGGCTTGAGGTAGAAGAAGAATTTCAGCATGCGCCAATCATCGAGGTCGAAATGATACTTGCCGAGCGAGGCGAGGTTCTTGTCGGCATCCGAAGCGGCACCGGTTAGAAA
>NZ_RZPL01000039.1:0-16186 GCF_004022805.1 Mesorhizobium sp. M7A.F.Ca.CA.002.04.1.1
GATATCGCCCGTGGCTGATCGCGCCGCTATTTATGACCTCAAGGGGCTGAACTGCCCCTTGCCCGTGCTCAAGGCCAAGAAGCGCCTCGCGGGGATGCAACCGGGCAGTCGGCTCTGGTTGGAGACCACCGACCCGCTCGCCGTCATCGACATTCCGGCATTCTGCTCCGAGAGCGGCCACCAGTTGATTGAAACGGCCGCGGTCTCCGGCGGCCATCGCTTCCTGGTCGAGCGCGGCGCGCCGTAATCGTTGGGAGCTACCGCCCGGCGATCGCCAGCGGATTGTTTTCCAGCGCCGCGCGGTCGGGCGTGTCAACCGACGGCCGGTCGGTGAAGGCGGCGAACAGCCTGCGGATATAATCTTCCGGCATGTCGAGCGTGATCAGCACCAGCCGCGTGCCACGCTGGCCATCCGGCCAGGACGGCAATTGCACCGGCGGATGCAGGATCTTCTGCACGCCATGGATCACCAGCGGCCGCGACGGGTCTTCCCTGAGCTCGATGACGCCCTTCATGCGCAGCAGGCGCTCGCCATGGGTCGAACGCAGCAGGTCGAGGAACATCTCGATCGCCGAAAACGGCACCGGGCCGTCATGCACCAGCGAATAGGAGCGCACGCGCTGATCGTGACGATGGCCGTGGTCATGGCCATGCTCGTGATCATGACCAGCATGATGGTGATGATCGTGCGCCGCTTCCTCGCCAAGCCAGCGCCGCACATCGGCGGATTTGGTTGCCGGGTTGTAGAGGCCGCAATCAAACAACGCCGCCACGCCTGTCTCCGTGTCGCCGGCATCGAGCAGTTCGGCGCCCGGATTGATCTGCCGCAGGCGCGCCCGCAGCATTTCCAGCTCATTGGGGTCGGTGGCCAGATCGGCTTTGCTGAGCACGATGCGGTCGGCGACGGCAACCTGCTTTACCGCCTCGACATGGGCATCGAGCGTGGCGTTGCCGTTGACGGCATCGACCAAAGTGATGACGCCGTCGAGCCGGAAGGCCTGGATCAGCGCCGGATGCGCCATGATCGACTGCAGCACCGGCGCCGGGTCGGCAAGGCCGGTGGTTTCGACGATGACGCGGGCGAGCCGGGCAATGCGGCCGGTCTGCAGCCGGTCGACCAGGTCGGCCAGCGTATCGACCAGTTCGCCGCGCACCGTGCAGCACAGGCAGCCGTCCGACAGCTGGATGATGCCGTCGGAAGACTGCTCGACCAGCAAATGGTCGATCGCCACCTCGCCGAACTCGTTGATGATCACCGCGGTGTCGGCCAGCGCCGGATCCTTGAGCAGCCGGTTGAGCAGCGTCGTCTTGCCGGCGCCGAGGAAGCCGGTCAGCACCGAGACTGGGATCGGGAAGCCGCTGCCCATTGGCTAGTTCGCAACCTTGACCGGCTGGTCGCCCTGCGCGGCGGAGCCGGCAATCTTCGGGCCGGTGCCGGCCGGTGCCGGCCTGTCGGGCCGCCAGCTCGGGATCGGCACATCGGCAAATTCCTGCGCGCCCTGGTCGAGGATGGCCTTCGGCGCCGGACCGGTGGCGCCGCCAAGGCCGACGGCAACCAGCGTCGGCACATGGTCGAGCTTTTCCTGATAGGGTGATTTCGGCACGTTCTTGGCGGCGGCCGGCGGCGCCTCGGATTGCTCCTGCGGCGTCTTCTTCTTGCAGACCTCGTCCTGCATGTCGTTGGGTGAGACCGTGTCGCCATAGGGCGCCAGCGTGGTGACGGTGGCCGAGCCGGCGACAGGCGTGTCGAACCCCTGATCGAGCAGTTTTGCCGCCGTCTCGGCGCGGGTGACCGCCGACTTCTCGCCAAGCACAACCGCGACCAGCGTGCGCCCGTTGCGCGTCGCCGAACCGATCATGTTGAAGCCGGAAGGGCAGACAAAACCGGTCTTCATGCCATCGGCGCCGGGATAGCGGCCGATCAAGAGATTGTAGTTGGGGATCGCCTTCTTGCCGACGGCAAGGCCCTCGATCGAGAACCACGGCACATATTGCGGAAATTCGCGGCGGATCGCCATCACCAGCACGGCGAGGTCGCGCGCCGTCGTGTACTGATCCGGCGAATAGAGCCCGTTCGGATTGACGAAATGCGTGCCGTTCATGCCGAGCCGGGTCGCCTCGGCGTTCATCCGGTCGGCAAAGGCCGCCTGCGAACCGCCGACATTTTCGCCGACAGCCATGGCAATGTCGTTGGCCGATTTGACCAGCATCATCTTCAGCGCATTGTCGAGCCGCATCACCGAACCCGGCTTGAAGCCCATCTTGCTTGGCGGCTCGGCGGCGGAGTGTTTGGTCACCTTGATCGGCGAATCGAGCTGTACCTCGCCGGCCGCGATCGCCCGAAAGGTGACGTAAGCGGTCATCAGCTTGCTCAGCGATGCCGGATACCAGCGCTTGAACGCATCCTGATGCTGCAGGATCTTGCCGCTGCCGAGGTCGAACACGACCACCGGATTGGCCAGCGCCGGCCCGGCCACAACCGACAGCGCGATTGTGCCAGCCGAGAATAGTTTGAGGAAATGCCTGTACCGCATGATCAAATCCGAAATCGCCTCTTGCCGTAGTCGCCCCTGGCTCCGTAAGATTTCATTACGCGATCGCCAGCATATGGTCCGACCCTCAAAACCCGGACCCCATTGTTGCGGTGCTATTTACTCTATGTGACGCCAAGATGGCAAAGTGCCTGGCGATCACAATTGCAAGGCAGCGGCCAACACCCGCCGTCCCAACAGCGAGATGGAACCATCATGCCAATCCTGAACCGTGCCGCCGAAATGCAGGACGAAGTTGCCGGCTGGCGCCAGCATCTGCACCAGACGCCAGAACTGAACTTCGACGTCTTCAAGACCGCCGCCTTCGTCACCGAGAAGCTGAAGGCTTTCGGCTGTGACGATGTGGTCACCGGGCTCGGCAAGACCGGCGTGGTCGGCATCATCCGCGGCCGCCAGGGCGAAGGTCCCACCATCGGCCTGCGCGCCGACATGGACGCGCTGCCGCTCAACGAGATATCAGGAAAGCCCTACGCCTCGACCATCCCCGGCAAGATGCATGCCTGCGGCCATGACGGCCACACGGCGATGCTGCTGGGTGCGGCCAAATACCTCGCCGAGACGCGCAACTTCACCGGTTCGGTGGCGGTGATCTTCCAGCCGGCCGAAGAGGGCGGCGGCGGCGGCAACGAGATGGTCAAGGACGGCATGATGGAGCGTTTCGACATCTCCAGGGTATTCGGCATGCACAACATGCCGGGCCTGCCTGTCGGACAGTTCGCCATTCGCCCGGGCCCGATCATGGCGGCGACCGCCGAATTCACCATCACCGTGCGCGGCAAGGGCGGCCACGCGGCGATGCCGCACGGTACGATCGACCCGATCGTCATCACCAGCCAACTGGTCGGCGCCTTGCAGACGATCGCCTCGCGCAGCACCGATCCGGTCGAGGCCGTGGTGGTGTCGGTGACCAAGTTCCACGCCGGCGATGCCTACAACATCATCCCCGAAACCGCCGAAATCGCCGGCACCGTGCGCACCTTGCGAAAAGAAATCGCCAAGAAGTCCGAAGAGCGCATCCGCAGCATTTGCGACGGGCTGGCGACCGCGTTCGGGGCCAGGATCGAGGTTGACTACCAGGCGAATTATCCCGTGACCTTCAACCACGCGGAAGAGACGGTGTTTGCCGGTGACGTCGCGATGAGTGTCGCTGGCGACGCCCATGTCCACCGCGGCATCCAGCCGGTGATGGGCGGCGAGGATTTCTCCTACATGCTCGAAGCCCGCCCCGGCGCCTTCATCTTCATCGGCAATGGCGACACCGCCGGTCTGCACCACCCGGCCTACGATTTCAACGACGAGGTCATCCCGCACGGCATGAGCTACTGGGTGAAACTGGCTGAAACCGCGCTGGCCGCCTGACAGCGGCAGCGCAAAGCCGGCCGAATTGCCTTCGGCCGGCCTCTTGGCGAAACGATCCGAAGCGGCTATGTGTCTGGCCGCGTGGTCCCGTAGCTCAGTAGGATAGAGCGGCAGATTCCTAATCTGTAGGTCACAGGTTCGATTCCTGTCGGGATCACCATGCTTTGCATCAGCTTAGCAAATTGACGTCGTACTTTTCGCGAAACAGTACGACGAATTCTAATCTCGGCGGGAATGCATCACCGAACAAGGAACGATCAGCTTCACTACGAAGAGCGGGCACTACAATGGCCCTTTGTCTGGCCGAAGGCTGCCTGCAGGATCACTAGGAGCTGATGGTTGACCGTGGTGCGCTGTGACCTAGCTTAAAGTTCATGATGGACAGTCCTAAGCCCGGAAATGGCGAATTGTCCGCACCGGCGAACTCTCGCGAGGTTGCTATGCAGAGGCGCAAACCGGCGTTTCAGAGCCCTGCATGCGTCCTTGGTCGGCCATTGCCCGCTACGGAATATCAACTGCGGCGATCTATCGGAACGCGACCGGCGCCCCGCCATCCGCAACAATTCGCAAGGACCAGAAGGATCCCGAAGAAAGCGACGCTCCGAGAGCGGTAAGGCCTTGGCGAATACCAAGGCGAATGACCAGACATCGCTTTATGAACTTGGCAATACACCCAGAACGCACGGGCACGGCAATGCCAAATTATCTTGCCGAAATGTATGCAAACGACGTAAATCTGGCCATTCTGAGCGCAGTGGTGACGCTTGCATCGGTGGGCGTCTATCTTGTGCTCCGGCGTATCCTTGCCGCAGTGCGACGGCGCCGCCTTGCAGCGTTTGACGAAGGCAGATCCGGTTTCGCCGACGAGGCTTCTTGGGAATGGGAAAGCCCGGACGGACTTGTCGTCGGGCCTGCTTCTTCCAAGGCTGCCAACCCCTTGCATGCGGTCGGCCTGGATGTTCGGGCTCAAAATACCAACTACTCTCGGTTCGGAGTGCGAATCGAACATTTCGCCGCGACATCCGAACCCAGCGGGTGCTCGTCAGTGGTCGAGACCGGTGCTCCTGCACCGAACAGAGTGCAGTCTGGCCGGCTTGCAGCATCCATCAGCGCGATCGCGGAACGTGGGAAGCGGATTTGCGGGTCGGCATGGAACCAATTGCGCCATAAGGCTTCACCGCCAAAAATTGCTCCGTTGGCCTATGCTGCGGATCGCGGTTTGAATTTCACAGCTCAGTTGAGAGATCCCGACCCGGCCATGGCGCCTGCCTCAAACCCTGTCGTTCGCAGGCCGATCGTTCTTGTATCGCGCTTGGGTCTCGCCGCCATTTGTCTGGCCGCGCCGATTGGCTATGCGATGACGAGACAAATCTGGGTCGAAAGCGCTTCCGCCATCTCGCAAACCCAAGACCAGGCCCATCGAGACCTTTCGCGCCCGCTGGGATTTCAGGCGAGTGCCGAATTGCTTGGCCCGGATCTCACGGCTAACCAGGCGCAAACCGGGACGGATCGTGCTCAGGCTGCCGCTGCGAGACAATTGGCCGACCAGGAGCACCGGGCGGCGGAAGGCGAGCGTGCCAGGAGCGCCGCTCTGCAGGGAGCGCTCCTCGAGGCGAGCAAGCAGATCCACACGCTGAGGGCAAGCATGGCAGCTGCCGATGACGCGCGCGAGGAGCGGTTGCGCAATGAACTCGCGGCAGCCCGCACCCTTGACGCGTTGCGGCGCATTGCGGGAGAGGCCGGCACGATGCTGAGCGAGGGCGCCAGCTATGTCCTTAAGGAGATGCCCGCTGCTCATCTCGAGCAGGAGCAAGCCCAAAGGCAGGCGCGCGATTTATCGCAAGCGCGCGTCCAAATTGAACAGCTTGAGACCGAGGCCGCCAAGGATCGCGCCACGGCCAAGGCTTCACTGGTGCAGGCGAGCGGCATACTCGACGACGAGCGCCGGAAGACGGAGCTGCTTCGTGGCGATCTCGCCGAAGCGAAACTGGCCAATGCCGCACTCATGAAGCGTACGGCTGCGGCTGAGCAGGAACAGACCGACGCGGTCACAGCGAGACAACAAGTGGAGCGGACCGCAGCTGACACGGAGCGAACGCTCGCACGAGAACGCGCTGCAGCAGCAGCGGCCGTTGAGGAGCTGAAAGAAGCTCGCATCGAGCGCCAGGCGGCTGAACTGGAGCGAGCCAAGGCAGTCTCAGCGAAAGAGCGTGCCGAGCAGGCCGCAACCGAGACGGCACAGGCCCTGGCACGGGAACGTACTACAGCCGTCATGAATCGTAAGGATCTCGACAGAGCACGCATCGAGCGCGAAGCCGCCGCCCAAGCTCTTTTGGTGCGTGTCGCTAAGCTTCAGGAGGCTCTGGACGAGCAACGCAAGGCCACTGTTTCTCTTGCCCGCGACTTGGCTGCGGCGCGCGGGGACAACGACAGGCTCAGGACTGAGCGCCGCAGCGCGCAGATCGAACCGCCCCTGAAGCCGCGTTCTGGCCGCGCGGCAGCCAGCCAGGTGAAGGCCGTCAGCAAGAAGATTGGCAAGGTTCGCAGCCCTTCGCGGATGACCCGGGTGCGTTCGATCACACTTCCTTATTCGCTCTTGCCAAGACACGTGACACCGCAGTGATTTCCGACTGCGCGGTCGCTTCCGTGGAAGGCCATTTTTGATGCCCCGCACCCCTTCGTAATGCACCCGAGGCCTGCTGCCATTTCGGCCAAAGATGAATGGCCTCTCGAATTCACCCTGCTTCATCAGCGAGAGTGTTCTGCGCGATGCGCTATGTCAGGCCGATCACGCTGCCTGTCGCGTCCAATTCGCATTGGATCGCCGCCTGCCGCGTTTCCACGCTGCCTTGCCGCGCATAGTCGATGCTGACCTCGATGGGGGCCGAGATCGTCGCCCGACTCAACTGATGTACGAAGCCCGCGCTGGTGACGCGCACGCTGGTCGCCCCCAACGGAGCGGCGGCCGACTCGATGGCATCATGGCAGGCCCGAACGACTTTATCCGGGACGCCCGGCAGCGCCTCGGTTCGGCTGACTGTTGATTGAGTTTTGCTGTCGCTGGGAGGCTGGAGAGCGGCCGGGAGGTCGAGCGACTGTCCGCCCCTTGCGGACGCAACAGCAGTGGCGGTGGCCGAACCTACAGTCCCCGGGGCTGTCGTAGTGCCGCTTGTGCTGGTCTCGCCGTCGTCCGCCGACGAACTGGAGCCGCCGGGGTCGTCGCCAGTCCCTTTGTGCGAGCCGCCCTGGTTGCCGCCGGCGTCATGACCTCCACCGCCCCCATGGTCACCAGAACCATGGCCGCCGTTGCCATGCCCTCCGCCTTGCTGACCACCGGTTGCAGCTCCTGCGCAAACTACCGCGATCGAGCAAGCTAAGACGAAATACGCACAGGTGAATCCACGCGATTGACGCACGACGACCTCCATGGATGCGTCGGTCCAACCGTCTTTCCGCGGCGTGCAGTCAGAACGGCGCGAACCGCCGCTGCCCCCGAGGCAACCTCGCGATTGCCGCGCCCCCGAAAGAACTAGGGGATCAATCCGGTCTATCAAGGATACCTGGCCGGCAAGCACCGATGAGAGGGCGCTTGGCTGGCGAGTGCCGTATCATTCATGTCGAGGCCGACCGTCTGGATGACGCCGCAGACGCCTTCATGACCCAATGACCGGAGTCCGAGGAGTGGCCTGGCCGAGGCCCCGGCGAATGCAGAGATCAGCGAATACGCTTACCGCGCCCAGGTCAGCGCACCTCCTCCGAGCCATCGGCGACACCCAGGCGATGTCGGTGGGATGGCCTCCAAAAGGCCCCCGGAGGCACGAAAAAGCTTCGCTTGAGCACTCGCCGCGATGGCGCGGCCAGACGGATCACCCCGCTTCAGCCGACCCGCACGACAAAATGCTTCGTCACCGGCTCGATGATCTTCCAGGTTCCCTTGAAATCCGCTTCCACGACGAAGGCATCGCCGGGGCCGACCTCGACCGGCGTGCCGCCGTCCGGCGTGATGATGATGCGGCCGGCGATCATGTGCACGAACTCATAGTCGGTATAGGTGGCGTGATAGGTGCCGGGTGTCGCCCGCCAGGTGCCCGACAACACCTTGCCGTCCTCGGTCGTGTGCTGGACGGCGGTTTGCATGGTCGGCCTGCCCTCGACGACGATCCAGCCAGCCAGATCGCCTGCGTCCGCGTGTTCGACGGTGCCGAATTTGAGGATTGTCTCGCGTGTCATGTGCTGAACTCCGTTTGGGGATTGCGTGGCGCTGTTTGCCTGGCCGGTCAGATAACCGATGCACCTGCCGCGAGCAATGCCGCCGCCATACGGCCGGCACCTTGGCTGACGGTGCATCAAACAAAAACCCGCCTGTGCGGCGGGTCACTGGCGCAAATCAGCACCATAGGCAAAAATGTACCATAGCTGAGGTCACCGAGTCAAGAAAAAATTCCTATCGCGAAAAAGCTGGCGGCGCAAAAGCTGCCAGCACTGGCTGCCATAAGGCCGTTTGTTGATTTGAAGTCAGAGCCCTGCCATGCGGCGCACGCCGCGCCCTCTCGACGGGCGGGTCAGGGTTTGTGGCGCGCCGAAACGAGTTCCGCCTTGCGCCTTGCCGTCTCCAGCCCGAGCCCGATGAAGGCGCGCGCGTGCTTGGCCAGCGCCATGTTGTCCGTCCACAGATTGCGCCAGATGGCGGTCTTCTTCGACAGGTGCTCATCGACGATTTCCGAAGAGAAGGATTCGAAGCTGAGATCGTCGCTGTAGCCGATCGCCGTCAGCGCATCGAAGATCGCGGCGAAATCGATATTGCCGGTGCCGAGGAAGCCGCGATGGCTTTCGCCGATATGGACATAGCCGATCTTGTCCGCGGCTTGATGGATGGCCAGCCCGACATCGGCCTCCTCGATGTTCATGTGGAACGTGTCGAGATGCAGGAAGATGTTGTCCGAGCCAGTGTCCTCGATGAAGGCCAGTCCTTGCGCGGCGGTGTTGAGCAGATTGCTTTCGAAGCGGTTGACGATCTCGAGGTTGAGCGTGACGCCGGCCGCCTTGGCTGTTTCGGCAACCTTGGCCAGCGTGCCGGCACTGCGCTGCCATTGATCGCGCGTCGGCGCCTCGACCTGCAATCCGTGGCTGGTCGAGAGAATGCCGGCGACCTTCCGGCCGCCGAGGTCACGCGTCAGCGCGATGGTATCGTTGAGGATTTCGACGCCGCGCGCGGCAATCGCCCTGTCGGCGCTCGAAATATCGCCGTCAACAGGCAATCCGATGCTGATCGCCACGCCGAGGCCAAGATCGGCGATGCGCCTGGCGAGCCCGCCGATGTCGACATCGGCGGGGTCGAGATAGGAGAATTCGATGAGATCGAAGCCGGCCTCCCTGGTGTTGGCCAGCGTGCGCTCCAGATCGGCCTGAGCCGAGCTCGCCGACCAGACGAAAGAATGGATTCCAATACGCGACATCATCGTCTCCGGTGCTGACAAGGTGCGGCCGGGTCATCCCGGCCGCACCGGTCTTGGAAGAATTTAGCGGGCTGCGGTCCAGCCCTTGTAGTCCTTCAGGTTCTCGGCCGTGATCAGCTTCGGGTCGAGCAGAACGGTCGGCTCCGCCGGCTTCTTGCCGGCCAGCAGCTCGGCCGCCATCGTCAGTGACTGGCCGGCCATCACATAGGGATCCTGCGAGGCCGAGGCCTTGATCATCGAGGTGCCGGAAGAGAGTTCCTTCTCGATATCGGGCGCGCCGTCGACGGCGGTGAAGATGAACTCCGAACGGTTGAGCTGCTTGGCAGCGAGCTGGGCGCCGATCGCCGTCGGGTCATTGATGGCAAACACCGCATCGATCTTGTCGAAGCGGGTGAGCAGCGACTGGAACACCTTCAGGCCGCCGTCGCGCGAGCCTTCGGCATTCTGGTCGTCGGAGAGGATCTTGATGTCGGGATGCTGCGAAAGCACGTTCTTGCAGCCCTTCACCCGCTCCAGGATCGACGACGATGCCGGTCCGTTGAGGATGACGTAGTCGCCCTTGCCGCCGGTGTGGTCGACCAGGTACTGGCAGGCCTCTTCGCCGGCCTTGACGTTGTTGGTCATCACGGTGACGTCGGCGCCCGGCGCCGAAACGTCGAAGGCGGCAACGACGATACCTGCGGCCTGTGCCTTCTTCACCGCCGGCGCGATCGCCTTGGCGTCGACGGCATTGAGCATGATCACGTCGACACCGGCGGCGATGAACGAATCGACCTGCGAGACCTGCTTGTTCAGGTCATAATCGGCCGATACCGAGGTCACCTCGACCTTCGGGTTGATCTTCTTGGCCGCGTCCTCGATGCCCTTGATGGTGGCGACGAAGAAGGGATTGCCGAGCAGGCCGACCGAGATACCGACCTTGTTGAGGTCCTTGGCCGAAGCAGGCGCGATGGCGAGCGACGCGAGTGCGACGCCGCAGAGCAGTTTGGCGATGGTCTTCATTGCTTTCCTCCGATTGCCCCGCGCCTCTCACGGTGCGTTACACAAACCGGTCGTTGACGCCGGCGACTAAGGTCAATCACGTTCTTGCTCCTGCCTGGAGCCTGTAGCGGTCGAGGGCGACCGCCACGATGATGACCAATCCCTTGATGATGTACTGCCAGATGTCCGAGACACCGGCCAAGATGAGCCCGTTGGAGAGCACCGCGATGATCAGGCCGCCGATCAGCGTTCCCCAGATCGAGCCGACGCCGCCGACGAAGCTGGTGCCGCCGAGAATGACCGCGGCAATGGCGTCGAGTTCGTAGGACTGGCCCAGCTGCAAGCCGTTGGCGGCGTAGAGCCGGGCCGCCGACATGGCGCCGCCGAGGCCGGCCAGCAGGCCGGAAACGCCATAGACGAAGAGCAGCACCAGCGGCACCTTGATACCGGTCAGCCGCGCCGCTTCGGCATTGCCGCCGACGGCGTAGATCCAGGTGCCGAGCACGGTGCGCTTGAGCACCAGCCAGGACAGCACCACCACCGACAGTGCGATGATGACCAGCCACGGGATGCCGAACAGCGAACCGTTGCCGATGAAATCGAACGGCAGGTCCGAATTGAACACCGTGGTGTCCTGGCCGAGCAGGCGGGCGACACCGCGCACCGCGGTCAGCGAACCCAGCGTGACGATGAAGGGCGGCAGCTTGATGTAGGCGATGAGCAGCCCGTTGATGAGGCCGAAGCCGAGGCCGACCAGAATGGCCGCCGGCACGCCGAGCAAACCCCAGTCCGGCACCAGCGATACGATCACCGCCACCATCGCCGATGCGGCGAGGATGGCGCCGACGGACAGGTCGATGCCGCCGGTGAGGATGACGAAGGTCATGCCGGCCGCCAGCACGATGTTGATCGACGACTGCTGGGTGACGATCAACAGGTTGGTCTCGGTCAGGAAGCGCGGGTTCAGGAACTGGAAGCCGGCCGCCAGCAGGATCAGCACCGGCAGCATGCCAAGGGCAGCGAAAGCCGTGCGCAACCGTCGGCTCGTGCCGGTGGCCTGGCCGCCTGCGCTGATCTCGGTCGCCTTGTCGGTCATTGCTGAGCCGCTCCCGTTGCAAGTTCCATGATTTCCTCCTGGCTTAGCGGTTCGCCTTGCGATGCCGTCACCTCGCCCGATATCTTTCCGTCGCGCATCACCAGCACGCGATCGGCGACGCCGATCACCTCGGGCAGTTCGCTGGAGATCATCAGGATGGCGATGCCCTGCTTGGCGAGATTGTCGATCAGCCGGTAGATTTCCGATTTCGCTCCGACATCGACGCCGCGGGTCGGCTCGTCGAGGATGACGACCTTCGGCTCGGTCTCGAGCAGGCGGGCGAGCAGCACCTTCTGCTGGTTGCCGCCCGACAGCGAGCCGGCATTGGCCTGCACCGAACTGGTGCGGATGGAGAGATCGGCAACGGCCTTGGAAGCACGCCTTTCGGCGGCCGCGAAGTCGCGCAAGCCGCCGGCGCGCGAATCCCGCGCCAGCACGCCCATGCTGATATTGTCGGAGATCGACATGTCGAGGAACAGGCCGAGTTCCTTGCGGTCCTCGGTCAGATAGGCGATGCCGGCATCGAGCGCCTCGCGCGGCGAGCCGATGGTTACAGGTTTGCCGTCGAGTTCCAGCGTGCCTGAAGTGTGCCTGTCGGCGCCGAAGATCAGCCGCGCAAGCTCTGTGCGGCCGGAACCGACCAGACCCGCCAGCGCCAGCACCTCGCCCTTGTGCAGGTCGAACGAACAGTTTTTCAGGAGACGGCCGTCGGACATGGCGCGCACCGAGAGCGCCACCGCGCGCTTTTCATCCGGCGGCCGATGATCCTTCTTGTAGAAAGCCGACAAATCGCGGCCGACCATCATCGAGACGAGGCGCGAGGCACTGAGGTCGGCACGCTCGAGCGTGCCGACATAACCGCTGTCGCGCAGCACGCTGACGCGGTCGGCAAGCTGGTAGACCTCTTCCATGCGGTGGCTGATGTAGATGATGGCGATGCCTTGCGATTTCAGCGTCGCGATGACCTCGAACAGCCGGTCGGTCTCGCGCGAGGTCAGCGACGTGGTCGGCTCGTCCATGACGATGATGCGCGCATTGGTCGATAGCGCGCGGGCGATCTCGACCAGCTGGCGCTCGCCGAGCGACAGGCTGGAGACCATGTCGCGGGCCGAAAAGGAAACGCCGAGCCGCTTGATGATCTCGCTGGCGCGCCGGGTGCACTGGTCGCGATCGACGATGCCGAAGCGTCGCGGCTCGTTGCCGAGGAAGATGTTCTGCGCCACCGTCAGATTGGGCGCCAGCGACAGCTCCTGATAGATCACCGCGACGCCGCTGGCGCGCGCCTTGATCGGATCGCCGGTCGCAGCCGGCATGCCGTCGATCAGGATCTCGCCGCCGGCATCCGGCCGATAGGCGCCTGAAAGCACTTTCATCAATGTCGACTTGCCGGCGCCGTTCTCGCCCATCAGGGCGTGCAGCTCCCCGGCATGGACGCTGAGCGAGACATCGTGCAAGGCACGGATCGCGCCGAACGTCTTGGAGATGTGGCGCATCTCCAGCACCGGCTGGCGCGCCGTCTCAGCCTGGGCAATCGCACTCATCGCGCGCCTCCCACTGCCGCACCGGCGACGCTCTGGTCCATCGTGGCGTCACGCCAGTTGCTGCGATAGCCTGCCAACCCGGTGAAACGCGACGCGTGCACCGGCTCTGGAACTTCGGCGGCGAATTCGCGCCCGACGCTCTCGAAGGCGAGCGCCGCTGCACCCGTGGCGCTGCCCTCCAGCGTGGCGCCCTGCAGGAAAGCCTGGCCGGGACGCAACTGCGCCAGCAGTCCGGCCAACACACCGCCTGTGTTCAGCCCGCCATCGACGATCACCGTGTTGTTCGAATGGATGAGGTCGAGCGACAGATCGACCATCAGCGCGACGTAGAGCAGCGCGGTGGCCGCGCGTTCCCCGGCATCGGGCATGCGCCCCACCAGCCGGCCGGACTGACTGGGCATCGGCCCGCCTGGCGCGAAGCTCGGCAGCGCCATGATGCCGGCATCGATCACCCGCTGCACCACCGGACCGGCGATCTCGCCTTGCCAGCCGCCGCTGATGGTTGCGAATTCGCGTCCGCCCATGAAGCGAATGGTCGGCACCGGGCCGCCGCCGACATCGACATTGACCAGCATGTCGCGATCCCGGTCGAGCGTGTCGAGCGGGCAATCCGGATTGAGCACGACGACCCAGGTGCCGGTCGAAACGACGGTGACCGGGCCAAGCTCCTGCCGGCGATAGGCATAGAGCGCCGCATTCGAATCATGGACGCCGTTGTGGATGGCGATCGGTCGCGCCGCAGCGCCGAGGCGGTGCTCGCCGATAACGGTGCCGGCGCGCTCGAAGCCAGGCATCCGGTCACGCCAGCCCTGCGCGTCGACCAGCGAGGAAAAGTCCTGGCTCCGCGGCGCCCACAGATGCGAATGGCAGCCGAGATAGGACACTTCCGAGACCGCCCGCCCGCCAAGGCGCCAGCTCCAGTATTGCGGATAGCCGAGGATCGATTTCGACGTAGCGAACGCGTCGGGATCGACCTCCTGCAGCCACAGCATGTGGCGGCCGTAGTTGAAGCCGAGCGGCAGCCGCGGCGAAAAGGTCTCCGAAAAGTCCGGAATGCGGCGATCGATCCGCGCGGCAATCTCGGCCGGCGGCTCTTGCTCGTAGTCGAGGATCGGATGCGTCAGCGCCGCTTCGTCGACCAAGGCAAAGGTGCAGCCATGGCCCGACACCATGACCCCTTCCACTCCATGACCGTCGACCGTATCGGCAACGGCGCTGAGCGCCCAATGGTGGAGCGCCGCCTCGTCGAGCACGCTGAAGCCGCCTTGGCGCATCCATTTCGGCTGTGTCCGGCGCTCGTCGATGATCCGCCCGTCCTGGCCGAAGACGAACAGCTTCGAATTGGTCTTGCCGAAATCGAGGACAGCCACCTTCACTGGATGGCTCCCGAGGCTATCCGCACCATGACGCCGGCGTCCTCCAGCATGCGCGCATCGGCGTCGGAGAGACCGTCGTCGGTGACCAGCGTGCCGATGCGGGAAAGCGGCAGCGCGACATTGCGCGCGTGGATCGACAGTTTGCGGCTGTCGGCCAGCACCACGATCTGGTCGGCGCAAAGGCTGAGATCGACGATCGAGCGTACCAGCAGCGGGTGCGATTCCATCACGCCTTCCTGGCCAAGGCCTTGCGCGCCGAGAAAGAACTTGGAGGCATAGAAGGGCACGGCCTGGCTGAGCGAATGGATGATGCCGGGTTCGCGATGCAGATCACCGCCCGCAACCGTCAGGCTGCAATGGCCGTGGTCGCTGAGATAGGCCGCCAGCGGCATCGAGTTGGTGTAGAGGCGGATGTTGCGCTCGGCGAGCTTGACGCCCAGATGGAAGCAGGTCGAGCCGCCATGCACGATGACGGCGTCGCCGTCGCGCACCATGGTCGCCGCGAGAGCGGCGATCTGCCGCTTGGCCTCGACCGCAAGGTCGCGGTTCTCGTCGTAGGGCCTGGCGTAGGCAACACCGGCCTGGGAAGCGCCGTCGAGCGCCGAGATGCCGCCATAGACCTTCCGCGCTTCGCCGGCCTCGTCGATCCTGTCGATATCGCGCCTGACCGTCGCGGCTGAAACGCCAAGCCGCTCCTGCAACTCGCGCACCGAAGCGAACGGACGATCCCGCAACAGTTCGACGATCTGACGCTGACGGCCGGAGTCGCTCAATTCTTTCCTCCCGGATGCCATTTTCCATGGCAATTGGCGTAACTTACTCAACATTAGTCGGATTGCAAGCGTGTTTGATGACAGTAGATCACTATTGACGTAGATCACTCGTTTCTGCGATATCAGCGCCAATTCGATCCCGGCAACGGGATTTCGCGCAGGACACGGCCGAGCCGTTGGAGGAAAAGCGCCATGGCGACCGAAGCTGACGCGCAGGAACTGGCGGCCTTGCGGGCGCTTTCGGCCAGCATAGGGCGGAGCCCGCATCTCACCCAGGCGGCAGGCGGCAACACCTCGCTGAAAGCCGGCGACACGCTGTGGATCAAGGCCTCCGGCACCTGGCTGAAAGACGCGCTCGTCGATGACATCATGGTGCCGGTGGCGATGGCGCCGCTGCTGAAAGCCGTCGAACAGCGCGATCGCGCCGCCGACCAGCCGCAGGGTTTCACCATTGCAGCGCTCAACCCGCGCGGCCTGCGGCCATCGATCGAGACCACGGTGCACGCTTTGATGCCGCAGCGCGTCGTTCTGCATGTCCATTGCGTCGACACCATCTCGCTTGCCGTGCAGGCCGATGGCGAGGCCGAGGTCGCCAAGCGGCTCGATGGCATCGAATGGGCCTATGTGCCCTATTTCCGGCCCGGCCTGCCGCTTGCACGCGGCATTGCCGAAAAACTGCGGCCTGGTGTCGACGTGCTGATCCTTGGCAATCACGGGCTGGTCGTCGCTGCCGAAACCGTCGCCGGGGCGGAGCTTCTGCTGCGCCGTATCAGGTCATTGCTGGCCCGGCCGGCGCGCGCGACCGCCGCACCCGACCTCGACGCCTTGGCCGCGCTTGCCGGCGACAGCGGCTACAGATTGCCGGCCGATGTCGAAGCGCATGCGGTTGCGCTCGACGCTGAGAGCCGCCGCATGGCGCAGGCCGGCAGCCTCTATCCGGACCACGTCATCTTCCTCGGCCAGGGCTCCGTCGTGGCGAAGCCAGGCGAGGCCGTGGCAGATGTCGTTGCACGACTGGGCACGTCGCCTGCGGCGATCCTGTTTCCCGGCGC
>NZ_RZPL01000003.1:0-32064 GCF_004022805.1 Mesorhizobium sp. M7A.F.Ca.CA.002.04.1.1
GTACTGAAGACTTCAGTGCAGCTGTTGGCGGTGCCCCAGAACTCGACCTGCTTTTGACGCCGAACCTTTCCGTTCTGTTCCCCATGCGGCAGTCTCGGCTCGATAGGAAGCATCGGCGATTCTTAGACAATGATAACTTCGTGGGGCCGCAGGCGATCCATTTAAACATCGATGGGGCTTTTCACCAAGCGCACAAGAACTCGAGGGACCCGTCGTGTCCTCGCGGCGAAAAAGATGCGACGGCGCAAGGCAAAGGCGCGTTCACATTGGACGGGAAGATGGTCGATCTACCGGTTATTCGAAGGGTCCGAGAAATCATCTCCATGGATCAGGGCGCCGAGTTGGCCGGTTGAAGCCTCGGCGGGTTGGGTCCATTCTGGACACATAGGTTACGGTTTTGGTCAAACCACACTGAGATGACACGACAGTTAGGCGTCATGTCGCTCTGCAATTATTGCTGTCGCGCCATCACATTTCGAGATAGATTACATCATTGCAGTCCGCCCTCGGAAGAGTACCCGTGGAAATCAGGCAGTTAAGATACTTTGTTGGCGTGGTCGAAGCAGGCAGTTTCACGAAGGCCGCTGGCTTTCTGAATGTCGCCCAGAGTGCGCTGAGTCTGCATGTGCGCCAATTGGAGGAAGGCTTCGGCACTCAGCTGCTGATACGCGACAGGACCGGCGTGAGCGTGACGGCGTCAGGAGCCAAACTCCTGGAGCGGGCGCGGGCGATTCTCAAAGAAATTCGAATTACCGAGGTGGAATTGACCAACACAGCCGCTTCCCCCGCCGGGGAGGTGACTATTGGCATTCCGTCTGGAGCTGCTCGCGTCCTGAGCGGTCCGCTGCTTGAGACGGTAAGACACGAACTGCCCAAGGTGTCCCTCAAGATGGTCGAGGGTATGACGGGACCGCTAGAGGAATGGATGGCGGCTGGACGCTTCAATCTGGCGGTTCTGTACCGCACTGCGGACAGTGTGGGGCGAATGACTGTGCTAGCGCGCGAAGACCTTTGTCTGGTGGTTCCGTCCGGCGAGCCACCGTTTGAAGATGCGATATCTCTGGCCGACCTGCATGCATTCCCCCTGGCGGTTCCCATGCGCAACAACAATGTCAGGCGTTCGGTGGCTGATGTCGTCGCACAACACGGTTGCGCGATGGACGTCAAGTTTGAAGTGGACTCGCTCTCAACGATCATCAACATGGTCGTAGAGGGAAAAGCGCATTCTATTCTCGCCCCGTCTGCCGTTCAGAAAGAAGCCTCTCAAGGGCTGGTCCGGACGGTCAAGATAGTCGATCCGGTAATTACCCGCTCCGTGGTGCTTGCTGTAAATCCCAAAGATGAGCGTTCTGCGGCCGTTTCTGCGGTCCGCAAGCTCATTCCGAAGGTCGCCAGAGAATTGATTGAGAGCCGGGGCTGGGTAGCATCGGCTCCTGACGCGACCTGAGAACCATCGATCTGTAAACAACGGCATGACTTCCTTCCTGTCGGAACAGATCGATCTGGATTCCAGATGGATTTAGGCACTAATCGATATTTGACCCGCTGCGACCATCGCGATGAAACTGGCTCAAGCGAGCTCAGCGGCTTCGAAAATTGAAACGGCGCTCGCATGGCCAGAATCACAAGTGGAGCCCGCGATGTCCCACGCCAGGAGCTACGAGCTCTTCATTAATGGCAAATGGCGAGCCGGTGGTAGCCGAGCCACTTTGCCGGTGATCAACCCGGCGACGGAGAAGGTATTTGCCTCAGTGGCCTCGGCTACGGTTCCAGACTTGGATGAAGCTCTTGCTTCGGCAGAACGCAGCCGCAAGGCGTGGTCCTCACGCCCCGCCAAAGAGCGTGGCGAGATCCTCGTCTCTGCCGCCAGCAATCTGGCTGAGAAAGCTGGCGCCGCAGCCAGGGACCTGTCGTCCGAACAGGGAAAGACGATTGCCGAAGCAACAGGAGAGTACGCGCGCGCAGTCGAAACGCTGGAATGGAATGGCCGGCATGCCGATGAGTTGTCGACCCCGATTCCGTTGGGTCCGAACAGGATGATCGTCCCGGAGGCCCTCGGTGTCGTCGCTGCCTTTACGCCGTGGAACTATCCAGCCGTTCTCATCGCCCGCAAGCTCGCCCCCGCGCTGGCGGCAGGCTGCCCGGTGATCCTCAAAGGGGCCGAAGAGACGCCAAGCGTGGCTGTCCATGTCGTGGAATCTTTGCGTCAAGCAGGGATACCGGAAGGCGTGGTCAACCTGGTGTTCGGTGTTCCTGTGCATATATCACGGCATCTGCTCAGTTCGCCAATTGTCAAAGTCTTGACGTTCACGGGGTCGACCGCTGTTGGGAAACAGCTGGCCACACTGGCCGCGAATAATCTGCAGCGCTGCATCCTTGAGCTCGGTGGACATTCCCCGGTTATTGTGTGCGAAGATGCCGACCTGGCAACGGCGATACCGGCTATTTCGGAATACAAATTCGAGTGCGCGGGCCAGAGTTGTAATGCGCCCAGCAGGATTCTTGTCGCCCGATCCCGCTATGAGGAATTCCTGTTCCGGATGACGGAGGCGGTCCGAAAAATCAGGATCGGTCCACCGGATGACCCTGCAACGCAGATGGGTCCCATGGCAAACGCGCGGCGAATCGAGGCCATGCAACGCCTGACCAAAGATGCGGTAGAGGGCGGCGCCCAAATCGAGACCGGTGGCATCCCCCTTGACCGACCGGGGTTTTACTGGCCGCCAACCATCCTGACTGGCGTACCGAAGGAAGCGAGAGTGCTTCATGAAGAGCCGTTCGGACCAATTCTCACCGTGGCTCCTTTCGATACGATCGAAGAGGCGATCGATGAAGCCAACGCCACGGAGTACGGTCTGGCCGCCTACTTGTTTACTGGCGCGGCCGATACGCAACAGAGGCTTGTGGGCGGTCTTTCTGCGGGCGCTGTTAGTGTGAATTACCTGAAAGGGGTTTCCGCTGATGCCCCTTATGGAGGAGTCAAACAAAGCGGCTATGGATATGAAGGCGGCGAGCAGGGGGTGCGAAGCTTCCAGATTCTGAAAATGGTCAATGGCCTCGGTTCATTTGGATAAAATCCGGTGGGAAACAGAACACGGACCATGGCCGGTAGCGACATCACAAGGAGCGTCGCCGACGCCCTTCAGTACATCTCGTACTATCATCCTCCAGATTATATCCGGTCTCTTTCTCACGCATACACGCGAGAACAGAGCCCGTCGGCGAAGAATGCCATAGGTCAGATTCTGCTGAACTCCCGCATGGCGGCCTTTGGGCGGCGCCCGATTTGTCAGGACACCGGACTTGTGGTTGTCTTCGCAAAGGTCGGCATGGATGCCCGCATTAAGTCAACAGCCAGTTTCGCGGATCTTGTGAATGAGGGCGTACGTCAAGCCTATCTCGATCCGGACAATCCCCTTCGGGCATCGATCGTTGCGGATCCCCTCGCTAGACGGGTCAACACCCGCGACAACACACCGGCAGTTGTCCATGTCGACCTGGTGCAAGGTAACCAGATTGAGATCACCATCGCCGCGAAAGGCGGCGGGTCGGAGAACAAGGCACGTTTTACCACCCTCAATCCCACCGCCTCCGTTTCCGACTGGGTGGTCAATACCGTTTCGACCCTTGGCAGCGGGTGGTGTCCACCTGGACTGATCTCTGTCGGCATCGGTGGTAGCGCTGAAAAGGCGATGCTGCTGGCCAAGGAGGCCATGAACGAGCCCATAGATATGGCGGAACTGATCGCAAGGGGGGCGTCAAGCGCAGAAGAGGGGCTGCGGATTGAGCTTTATGAGCGGATCAACGCGCTTGGTATCGGCGCCCAAGGCCTTGGTGGTCTGACGACAGTCGTTGACGTCAAGGTTGCGACCTATCCTACTCATGCAGCGTCCAAGCCTGTGGCGCTCATCCCGCAATGCGCCGCCAACCGGCACCTGAAGTTTACTTTGGACGGCTCTGGACCCATCAGCCTCCAGCCGCCCGATTTGCGCGAATGGCCCGACATCGGAGCCGACGAATTGAACCCAGCCGGCGTCCGGCGGGTCAATTTAGATACGCTTACGAAGGAAGAGACGGCATCGTGGCGCTGCGGTGAAACGCTCCTGCTTTCTGGAAAGATGCTGACGGGCCGTGACGCTGCCCACAAACGAATGGTCGAACTGATTGATGCCGGCAAGCCGCTCCCAGTCGATCTGAGGGGCCGCGTGATCTACTACGTCGGTCCCGTCCGGGCAGTGAGGAATGAAGTCGTTGGACCCGCCGGTCCAACAACCTCCAGCCGCTTGGACGATTTTACGGACAAGGTGCTCGCCGAAACCGGCCTTTTCGCGATGGTGGGCAAAGCGGAGAGGGGACCGGCGGCCATCGCGTCGATTGTAAGACACAGAACGCCATACCTTGCTGCAGTGGGTGGCGCTGCGTACCTGATTTCAAAGTCGATTAAGGCGGCGCGGATTGTCGCCTTTGAAGACCTGGGCATGGAAGCCATCTATGAATTCGATGTGCAGGACATGCCCGTCGTCATGGCTGTCGATGTTGAGGGAAACTCCATTCACAATTCCGGGCCTCTTGAGTGGCGTAAGCGTATGGCAGCCGACAGCATCGCACGCAACATCGGTGTTTGAGTCTTTCCGGTTGGGCGATTTCGGCCAGACCCGAGCGCCAAATTATCGGGCAAGCCATAAGACGAGCGGCATTTGCGGTGCCCTGCGCCTCGGCGAGCCGGCCAAGCAAGGCCTTCAATTCACCCTAATAGTTGAATGTGCGAGTGAATACTGCATTGAGTATGCCGTCCATGCGATCGAGGGTCGAATGCAGTCGCGCGTCTATCAAGTACGGCAGCGAGATTCAAGAAAATCGGTTATCTATTTATCATGGTCTCCGCCGCCGCCGACTATTCTCTCCAGCTGCACCATTGCCCCGTTGGGCGTTGGGGCGATAGCCAAATTACTTCTGCAGCTTTTCTCAGCGGATCGCTCACCCTCAGCTGATTTTCGTACCCCATTCTGGCACATCTCGGGCCTGGAACGGATGCCTTCCACTGCTACATTCGCTCGTTTCAATTGATGATAGAATTGATCGGCACACAACGCGATGTCATCGCTGAGAGCATAGGTTATGAAGTCGAAACCCGATCCCGTGCAACTCGACAGTTGGGACCTGCGGATCCTCTCCGAAATTCAGGCAGACGGTCGGATTTCAAAAAGTGAGCTTGCAAAACGAGTTCATCTTTCGGCGTCCGCCTGTTCGGAGCGGCTCCGAGCACTCAAGGCCGCGGGGATTATTGAGGGATTTTATGCGCGGCTGAGTCCTGCCCTCATCGGCGGCATGATCTTTGTGATGGTGGAGGTCGTGCTGGATCGTCATCGTCTTGAGGACCAACGACACTTCGAAACTGCTATCCAAGACATTCCGGAAATCCTGGACTGCTGGGCAATTGGGGGGCGCGTGGATTATCTGATGCGGGTCGCATCTCGTTCTATGGCCGCCTATCAGGATTTCATGGAGGGACTGCTGCAGGCAGGCTTGGGGATTGATCAATACTATAGCCTTGTCGTCACGAAACCAGTGAAGTCCAATTCACCGATACCTTTGTCCGCCCTGAGGCAACGGTAACCCAAAAGCTAAGTTTCAACGGCGTTTGGCACGGATCCCGTAGATTCGTCGGCAAAAGGCACCCATTCCGACGAAACTCAAGGGACATTTGCGGTATACTAATTGCTGGAAAAAGGTGGCCGAGCGCTATCCGCCAGTTGATCGCGAGCAAGGACGATGCGCTTGAGCAATCTGGAACCGATCTATTCCAGGAGAGGATCGAAGCAGCCATCGGACGCACTTGCCCAGCACGGTTACGGCGAGAAGCCAAACCGGATCGTGCCTGGTTGAGGAGGCGTCCATATCTAAGATGCGAAGTGCCGAAAAATGCCTCTACCGCTACTTCAAGGGGGGAACTTTCGCCCTGGATTGGCGATCAGTGGCGATTGAGCTTAGTCGCGGTCAGCGCATCCGTGTAGGGGGCGAAATCTACAGCGAGGGTTTGGCAAGCCGACGGGTAGCGGGAGTGCAAGCTGGCCCGCTCGGCCTTGGCGACCAACCCGGCCCTCGACGCCTGCGGACATTCGGAGATCGCGTTTTTACGTCCTAAGTTCGTTGCTGTTCGAGATTAGGAGATCGTCTGTCCTGTTTGACATTGCTGGTCTCCGCAGCCTTCTAAGCGAGGAGCATGGCTGTGCCGGGATCGCGTAGGTGGGTGACAAGGCCGGTCACTCCTGCCACCCGACGTGGTCTTTGAGAAGGTGGAGGTTGCGCTACCGGCTGGAGAGCATGGTGCCAGTTTTCACAAGACAAGGGTCGCTTAATCGAATGGGCGTCAAGTTCATAGATTGCGAACAGATCATGGGGGGATTTGAATAGTGCTACTGACCGAGGCAGAGCTGAAAAGAGTTGCGAATGCCAGTCGAGGACATAGAGCCGCATCGATCGTTCTAAAGGAAGAGACGGCCGCAGCTACAGCCAGATCGTCATTCGACGTTTTTCTGTCACATTCTTTCAAGGACGCAGAGATCGTTCTCGGTGTGAAGCGAATTTTCGAGGAGCTTGGGTTCACTGCTTACGTAGATTGGGTCGAAGATTCACAACTGGACCGCACAAAAGTCTCCTCGGCCACCGCCGAGTTGCTGCGGACCCGTATGAGGCAGTCAAAGACGCTAATCTATGTGCATTCAAACAATTCTCCAGGATCCAGATGGATGCCTTGGGAGCTTGGCTTTTTCGATGGGTTTCGGACCGCGGTAGCGGTTCTGCCCGTGGCAAAAAATTCTTCGGAAACATTCTCCGGGCAAGAATTTTTGGGCCTATACCCTTACATTGATGGGACAGGACCTGCATTCCTGTTTATGAACAGAGGGACCGCGCCTCGCTCAAGAATAGGCTCTGTAAGCTCGACTGCTAACCTCACGTTTGCCAAATCCTGGCTTAAAGAATTTACCGCCACAAAATAGACTGGTGTGCTTCAAAAATGAAATATCCTGGACTCTATAATAGCGCCGACGTGGCATCCAACGAGCAGCAGGCGACGTTTCTGCGCCTGATCCGGGCAGAGTACGTTCTTCTTTTTTTAGCGTCGGTGCTCTCTTTGGACTTGTCGCCATCAAAAGCCTATTTCGGTGTCTATGCTGCGGTATTTCTTTGCTCAATGGGAGTCCTCATTTTCCGGTCGGTCACAAAGCCCGAGCAGGTCTGGTATCAGGCTCGAGCTCTGGCAGAGTCGGTGAAGACATTGACTTGGCGCTTCGCGATGCGAGCACAGCCGTTCGATGACGCGCGCGCCGCTGACGCCAGAGCTGATTTTCGAAAGCTCATGGAAGGTATCCTTGATAGCAATCGTCACCTTGGTAGCGCGTTGAGCGGCACCGATTCAGCATCCCCCCAAACAACCGACCAGATGATGTCGATAAGGGACTCCCCGCTAAAAGAAAGAAAAGACCTATATCTGCAGAGACGAATCTGCGACCAACGGAAGTGGTACGAGAAGAAGGCGCGCTCGAACAAGAGGTCCGCGAAAGTCTGGATGGGCCTTGGTATTTTTGCATACGCTCTGGGATTCTCGTTCATCGTAGTACGCATCGCTGACCCCGCGATGCCAGGCTGGCCGACCGAGCCGCTAATTGTCATCGCCGCCTCCCTTATTGGGTGGACCCAGATCAAGAAATTTAACGAATTGGCATCGGCTTACACGTTGACAGCTCACGAGATCGGCTTGACTGCCGACCTTATTACGGACGCCAACTCGGATGAGGCATTCTCCGCCGCGGTGAACGAAGCCGAACTGGCTTTCTCACGGGAGCACACCCAGTGGGTTGCTCGTCAAAACAACTAAGAGACAACAATGGCATACAGCGATCCGACCTATGTAATATTTGACGGCGATGAAGACGCTTGGGCATACCGCTTTATGAAAGGGTGGAACGCCAGCGAGAATGTGAGTTTTGAATTCGCGAACGCTCACGATCTGGACAATATGACGAGCCGAGCACAGGACGAAGATTATGTTAAACGCAATCTTCGCAACAGAATGAATGGATCGAGCCAGGTACTTGTCCTGATCGGTGAGAAGACGAAAAACCTTTTTCGCTTCGTGCGCTGGGAAATGGAATTGGCTCTTGATCTAGGTCTGCCGATAATCGCAGCAAACCTTAACGGCTCGCGGCAACAAGATGTGAGCTGTCCGCCTATCATCAGGGACAAATGTGTTGTGCACGTGCCGTTCAAGATGAAGGCCATCAAGCACGCGCTAGCCAATTGGCCGAGCGAATTTCATCGGCTTTCAAACGCTCAGCGTGGCGATGGCGCCAGGAGCTATGGCGAAAGCACCTATCGCGATCTCGGCTTATAATCGCCACCTAAAAGCACTTAGCCGCCCAAACATCCTCGCCATCCGCTGGCGGCGACTAGCCTTAGCAACGTCCGCCAGCGTGTTCCGAGCTTGCCGAGCGATGATAAGAAGAGCACGACGTCCGATTTGCTGAGTTTGGCTGAAAGCTGCAGGTCATGTGCAACCTATTAGAGGAGCCCCGCTCGAAGCGTCGGATCGTCAGACAAGATCATGTCGCGCGAGGGCGCTGGTTTCGCGAGGAAAAGGAGCGGCTGTTCGATGTTTGAGGCTTGATCCAGCGTTTCGAGACTGCACGAGCGGCCAGCATTGATGGAGGCAGCTTTTCAGGCCGCGCAATTCTGTCGGCTCGCCCCCTCCTGCGAGCCGCAGCTCGGCTCGCCCTGCGCAGCAACCACGAATTTGCGATCGCAAGAAAGGCAACACGCTGACGATAGAACTTGGCGGCGCTGGTCGGCTGCGAATCAAGATGTCAATGGCAAGGAGCTCTCGCCGCGCGTCTTTGCCGGGCCGAACCTTCTGGCTATGCTCCTTCGAGAAGTCTGCCGAGCACCAGCCGCCGCACCGCCAAAGCTATCAATATGCGCGAGGGCACGACCTCAGCCTCTCAGCGCTGGCCAACCAGGTTGGAGCCTGTGCCGCGGCACGGAACCCGCTGCCTGCTGATCGAGGCGAATGTGCTTTGCCCCTGATCACCTCATTACCACCCTTGGGAAGGGCAAGACCGATCCGGACCGTCAGAATGTAAGGGATGACCGGCAGTTCGGCGGAACATGGCCGCCGGCGCTCTATCGTGCCTCGCGCGGCCGGCGGGAACAGCGTCCCGAGCGCTATTCATCCGTCAATATCGCCCGCTAATCGGGCACTATGCTGGGCGCATGCGCGTCGTAAGCTGTTCGTGTTTGCAGGACGCGCCCCCGACCCTCGGCTAAGGCGAAGGTGACGCCTTAGTTTTCACGGCAATTCGGGCCGATCCCGCGAATTTCACGGCGAATAACCTGCATTCCCGAGAAACTCAAGGGACGTTTCCGGTATGCTATTTGCTAAACAGGTGGCTGGCCGAGTGCCCTCCGCCAATTTATCGCGAGGAGAGGGACATGCGCTTGAGCAATCTGGGAACCGAGCAACTCCGGGAGAAGGATAGAAGCTTCGTCTTCCATCCTTCTACGCATCTGGCCAAGCACAGCCGAGGCGAAACGCCAAATAGGATTATGGCCGGTGCGGAAGGCGTCTATATCTGGGACACCGAAGGCCGAAGGAGCCTCGACGGTTTCGGAGGACTCTACTGCGTCAACATGGGATATGGATGCACGGAGATCGCCGAGGCCATTGCCAGGCAAGCACACGAATTGCCGTTCGCGCACGTCTATGCCAGCCAAGGTACGGAGCCGGTCGCCCTGTTGGCAGAGGCCGTGGTCGAGTATTTCGGTCAGAACATGCGAAGGGTCTATTTCGGCCTCTCCGGTTCCGATGCCAACGAAACCAACATCAAGCTGGTCTGGTACTATAATAACATTCTTGGCCGGCCCGAAAAGAAAAAGATCATCTCGCGAAATCGCGGCTATCACGGGTCTGGATTGGTCACGGGTAGCCTAACTGGCCTTCCCTTCTTTCACAATTTCTTCGACCTGCCTCTGGATTTGGTGCGCCATACAACCACGCCGCACTATTACCGCCAGGCGCGTGTCGAGGAGAGCGAGGAAGCGTTCTCCCGGCGCTGTGCCGATGAGCTTGAAGCCTTGATCCTGGCCGAAGGACCGGAAACGGTTGCAGCTTTTATCGGAGAGCCGGTACTTGGGACAGGAGGTATTGTGCCGCCCCCCAAAGGGTACTGGACGTCCATTCAAGCGGTGCTCGACAAATACGATATCCTTCTAATCGCGGATGAAGTGGTCTGTGGCTTCGCGCGAACCGGCGAGAAGTTCGGTTCCCACCTGTATAACATGCGTCCGGATTTCGTGACCATCGCAAAGGGTTTGAGTTCCGCCTACCTCCCCATCTCCGGGTCAATCATTGGCGACCGTGTCTGGTCGGTTTTGGAACAAGGAACTGAGAAGCACGGCGCACTCGGCCACGGCTGGACATATTCGGGGCACACGCTTTGTGCCGCAGCCGCGCTCGCCAATATTCGACTGCTTAAAGAAAAAAATATTCTGGAGCATGTCCGCGATGTTGGACCGTATTGGCAAGACCGGATGAAGGCCGAGCTGGCGGGACATCCCATCGTTGGTGAAGTTCGCGGAGTGGGTATCCTGTCGGCCGTAGAGATGATGCGGGACCCAAAACAAAGGATACCATTCGAACCCGACCTTCAGGTCGGGGTGCGCACTGCAGCTGCTCTGTTTGAGAATGGTGTCATCGGACGGGCCATGCCGCATGGCGACATCCTCGGTTATGCCCCCCCCCTGATCATTACCCGAAAAGAGATCGACATCATTGTCGACGCGACGGTAAAGTCGGTCGATACCACCTATCGCGCGCTGAAGGCCGAGGGTGCCGTATGATTTTGCGATCGCGAAGGAGCGAGTCCGGAGGCAGGCATGTCCCTGCGCGCTACTGCGCCGAGCAGACCCAAAACTGTTGAATTCCAGATATCTGATCTTGAGCATGCTCCGGGCTATTTCAGTCACGATTTGTAACCGAATCAGTTCTGCCGCCGCTGTCCTGTTGCCCAACGACCAGGACCTCTGTGCGGCGCGCCCTGCGGGTGTACCTCCCCGCCGGCAGGGCGCCCTTTTTGACCCACGTAATCAGTATCATTATGGCCCGTGCGGGATCGAGGGTCTGGTAAAGGTCATCTGCACGTTCCGATGCAGATTGAGCTTAGACGTGCCCTTTACATCATTGCAGCGGGCCATAATCATTGCGGTGAATTTTATCACGTCAGGTATATAGAAGGACGATACTCACACGCCACCCCGTTCACAAGGAAAGGCATTTTAATATTGTTGAGACGATTTGCCTATCAAAGAAAAGAAAGCATCGCAACACTTCTTTGCGGATCACGGCGCCCCGGGTGGGGGATGAGCGGCTATCCGAATTGTTATGCTAATGCCGACCCAAATTCCTGCAAAAGCTGGGGTCAATGATGGCTTTTGGTCAGCGCAGGATGATTTCTCCTGATTTGGTCGGTGCAGGGGCGGTCATGATTTAATGCATGGAGATTCTCTGATTGAGCTGTTGAGATCATGAGGCGTCTGCCAGACGCCCATCGGGTGAGCCCAGCATGATTGGGATGACCGACGAAGATCGAAAGTGTGGCAGCATTCTGGAGCCCGGTCAGCCCAGCGACGCCCGCGAATTCAATCACGTTTGTCGGGACATACACGACGCAGCCGGAAGGCGTGCAGAAAGAGGAAGAATCGAGCGCGACGATGACGAGGCACATGCCACTTGTTTTCGAGACATTCCTTGAAAGACTGTCACAGAGTATCGATGAGGCAGATTTCCGGGATGCCATGGCTGAGGCGGCCGGACGACTTGACCTAATCTTCTTTGCCTACCTCTCCTTGCCAGCACGGCCTTCCGGCAAACCGAGGTTAATTTCAAACTATCCACCCCGCTGGACCAGACAGTATCTGGAAAATCAGTATGAGAAACTCGATCCTGTGGTCTTGCGTGCTCGAAATGGCGGCTGCCCGTTTCACTGGGGATCGAATTTGGGAGGCGATAAAATGTCGCCGGCTCAACAGCAGCTATTCGATGAGGCGGCTCAATTCAGCATCTGCTGCGGTTTGACGATCCCAATTGTCGATCTCCGCGGCCGCATCGCTGCGGTTACTTTTGCCGCCGATGAGCCTCGTCCAGTATTTCTTCGGGTCGCTGAGCGGTACGAACAAGCTCTTCAACTGATGGCGGCCTGCTTTCATCGTTGCGTTCGCCGCAAATTGCCGAGCGATCGAACAGTGGATGGGGTTTCGCTGACATCCCGCGAATATGAGTGCCTGAGGTGGGCAGCGCGGGGTAATTCAGCCTGGGTGACCGGCCGCATCTTGGGTATCAAGCCACGCACGATCGCTTTTCATTTGGACAATGCCAAGAAGAAGCTAGGCGTGCGAACCCAAAATCAGGCTATAGCCCTTTTGGGGTCCGAAGGGTCCTCAATTGTCTGAGAAGCTTTTTGATCCCCTTGTGCTCGGGCCATTCGATCGCGCGCTTTGTATCGAGCGTTGACTGGATGCCGAGATCTTCTGTTCCGCCGGCTCGGGCGATGCAGCCGTATTCTTCCAGTCCGCGCCGGTGATCATAGTCTATGGGTGCTCGAGCGGGTGTGTCGTCGCTGACGAGCTAGTTGTGGAGCCTCAACAGGTTGTCCTCGGTTAGAGCGAGGCGACTGATAGGTGTTTTGGACTTTAGGCTCCCGTGGGGACGGTGCCAATTGTATCTGTGCAGCCAGACCGGCAACTCTGCGGCGCGGTGATCTGAAGTCGGATAAGCGATGGCATAAGCCCATTCGCGCAGTGCTGTCTGGATGAAGCGCTCGGCCTTGCCATTGGTCTTGGGTGTATAGGGTCTTGTCCTGACGTGCTTGAGGCCGAGATCGCGGCAGGCCTTGGCGAAGGCCTTTGATCTGTAGCAGGAGCCGTTGTCGGTCATGACGCGGGCTATCGTGACGCCGAGGCTGGCGTAGTAGGCCACCGCCGCCTTGAGGAAGGCGATGGCGCTTTCTTTTTTCTCGTCGGGCAGGATCTGCGAGAAGGCGATGCGGGAGGCGTCGTCGATGCAGACATGGACGAACTCCCAACTGCTGCCGCGCGAGCTGGCATTGCCGGTGCGCTTGCCGGTAATGCGATGACCGATGCGCTCGAAACGACCGAGCTTCTTGATATCGATATGGATCATCTCGCCAGGATGCTCGCGCTCGTAGCGTCGGATCGGCTCGGCCGGTTCGATATCCCGCAACCGCGACAGTCCGGCACGCTTGAGAACCCGGCTAACGGTGGCGGGCGAGACGCCGACCTCATGGGCGATGTGCTTGCCGGTCCAACGTTGCCGCCGCAGCGCCATGATGCGCTCGGCGATCAACGCAGCGGTGGCCTGCGGCATATTGGCGGGCCGCGAGGAACGGTCGATCATGCCGGCCCGCCCTTCGGACTTGTAGCGCTCGACCCAGCGCGCCACGATCTTGGCCGACACGCCGTAGACACGCGCCGCATGGGCTTTGGAGAAAGCGCCTTCTATCACCGACAGCGCCATCTCCTCTCGACGCAGCGGTGTGAGACGGGCATTCTTATGGATGTTCATTCGGACCCTCCGGTGAGTGCTGAAGCTTGGTAACTCCAGTCTCCCCGGTCCGGTCCGAATGGACAACCTCCCGAAAGCTCACAGCTAGTCGTGCGGTTATATAGTTTCCGAGGATGGCCCGCTTGCATACCTGCCTGCCGGTAATCTCTAACCCTTGACTTAGGGCGATGGCTATCGGTTATGCGGCTTGAAAGCGAAGAGGTGGACCCTTCGTCGAGCGCCGGTACGATATGGAGTGCTGCTCCGGGCTAATACCCATCCAGACAGAGCGGAACCTTCTATCACGTCAGACGCTCGGACAGTTGCCAAACCCCGATTTCCTGGGAACTGAATTGTGCTCGCCACCGGGTCCATTTTGCCGGCGCGTCTGTGGTGCAGGCCCCGATCAGCCTGACCAATGGCACAGGAACGCTTCTATGACCGAGCACTGCGAATTTGTCAGCTGGCGAACAATTCCTTGTAGCCGCTCGTCACCATCCAGTTCGCACGGTCGAGATGACTACGAAGCGCCTTCCTGGCGCGCTCCGGTTCAAGTGCCGGATCAATGCCGAGGATCAGTTGGGCCATTTCCTCTTCGGGCGCCTCATCGGCTGAGGCGTCCAGGAGCCTCATATAGATGGTAAAGTGCGCCCTGTCGTAGGCGGTAAGACGGTCAGACCAAGGGACTTCGTCGAGCAGTGTTGAGCTTTGAGTCCTATCTGTTCCCGTTGATTGATTCATGTCTGCCGCGAACCTCGCATGTTGATCGCTGGATCCAAGGCAGAATATCCCAAAATGGGATAATCCGAAACGGGGATTAGTCGCTGAGCCGGTCTCTACCTGCCGGTTCACCTAAATGCCCAAATCTCTTCGATCTCCCCGCCACCAGCGGTTTCTGGCCCAGTTGATCTCACTGCGCAATGTCAAAGGGCTGACGCAGGCGCAGGTGGCTGAGAAGCTTGGTCGTCCGCAATCTTTCGTGGCGAAATATGAGGGTGGCGAACGGCGTCTCGATGTCATTGAGTTTCTCGACGTAACTGCGGCCCTCGATGCTGATCCGTGTGAGATTCTGTTGAGCCTGCGCACGTAGTGGGCGCCCGCGCCCATCACCGCGCGTGCCGTGTGCCGGTGGGTCGAGCCCCGATTTTCTTGGCTCTGGCGTCTCGACCATTCCGCTGCGCCTCCTAGCGCGTCGTTAGACTCTCGCAATTCGCTCTGTTTTGTGCCTTTCTCAGCAGGTGGCGCCGCATCCTTCTAGGCCCGCCGCGGCGTCCCGCAACCCTTAGCCAGCTGTGAGCTTTCAGTAGGTTGTCCATCCGGCCCTTCGGATGCGGTGCGGCTCAGACGGCGGACCCGTTCCTGTCATGATTCGCCGCCGCACCCATTCCTGGGAAGCAGCCATTGGCGAGCGGAGGACAAAATGATGAGACAGCGAAGCGCTGGGCCATCCGCGCTGTGGTGATACGTCGATGCATGGCGGTTGCGCGACTTCGTTGCTTGAAGCGAAGCGACCGCACCGCCCATTTCGTCAACTGGCGAACAAATCCTTGTAGCCGCTCGTCACCACCCAGTTTGCACGGTCGAGATGACTGCGAAGAACGTTGCGTGCGCGCTCAGGTTCGCGTGCCGGATCAATGCCGAGGATCACTTTGGCCATTTCCTCTTCAGTGGCGTTGTCGGCCGAGGCGTCCAGGAGCCTCATATAGGTTGTAAAGTGGTCCTTGTCGTAGGCTGTAATGCGGTCCGACCAGGGGACCTCGTCGGCGAACGGCGTGTTCGATCTGGGCTGCAACATCGCTAATTCTATCTCCGGCCAATGGACCCGCGAAGCCCTGTGCCTGCTAAATGTGGATTACATATTATAGTTGATAAACTCAAGCCGCCTGATCCGCTGGCTTGCGTGCATGGATATGCGCAAGTTGGTCGGACGGAATGTGCAGAGGATCAGGCAAAGGAAGCGCCTGACGCAGGAGCAGCTTGCGGAGATTTCCGGGTTCAGTCAGCAGTACATCAGCGGCTTGGAGAAAGGCCGAAGAAATCCGACAATTATCACGATCTATGAACTGGCATTGGCCCTCGGCGTCAGCCACATGGATCTGGTTCGGCCCGACAAACAGGCATGATACACCCGCCCTCCAAGTAGCTGGCCGCCTGATGGCGCGCGCCGGGTGCTCGTGAACCCAGGCTTTTCTTAGGGTCCCCCGGCAGCCCCTGCCATTTGGCTCGCCCTGGCCCGGCGCACCCTATTGGACAGTCGGCCGCTGCGGTTTTTGTCAGCCTTTCCTGGGGCGGTCGGCATTGCCTTTTAGGCCCGCCGCGGCCTCCCGCAACCTTCGCTCTCGCTTCAGGTCCTTCTCTTGGTTACGATCCTTCGGATGCGGTTCGCCTCTTTCAGCGGGCCTAATCGCTTTCTGCCGCCCACCCCACGGGGACAGCCACGCGAGACTAGTATGGAGCGTTGCGGTTAGCGCACGAACAGCAAAGGAACTGAAAAAACAGGCAACTGTCGAAGCATGGCTGAACCAGCCATCGTGTCGGCATCTTGGAGCCGCGTGTTCGCCTTGAGGCCCTGCCGGTAGGATCCCTGCAGTTGAAGTCATTGTCGGCATTCTGACAACAATGGACATGAACCGCCGAACTATCAAGGCGACCAGGTTGTTGTCTAGCAATGGTTTTCCGAATCGGCACGGCACTTGCGTTACCAAAAACAAGTACGCCGCGGCACGGATCGCCCAAGAGGCTGAACGACCTGATCTGTTTGACCCTCGCAGCAGGGGTGGATGGCTAACACAAAGGAAACTTTGAAGGTGGACGTTTTCGAAAGTTCTCCAATACCTGTCAGGAAAACACGGACGCCATCTTTCTCGGTGGATCTAGCCTTGCTGGGAGTCGCATTCGTTTGGGGGGCGAGCTATCCGGTCGGGAAAGGCGCACTGTTCTACGCGCCGGTTTCGATACTTGTTCTTTATCGCTTCCTGATTACTACGATCATTACGGCAGTGGCTGCAAGACATGAGATCGCATTGGTCTCCTGGGGCGATTTCATCCGCGGCTTCGCATTGGGAACAATACTTTTTTGCATCTTTATTGCTGAAACTTACGGCGTTGCATCGACAAGCGCAATGAACACGGCCTTGATCATATCGCTTTGTGTGATTTTCACGCCGAGCATCGACTATGGGCTATCACGGCGACTTCCACCTACGGGCATTTTGGCAAGTGCTGCCATAGCGTGCATCGGTGTCGGCATTCTCACTGGCGGGATCAGCAGGTTCAGCCCGGGTGACGCGCTTGTCTTGGGGGCCGCGATTCTGCGAGCGGTTATGGTCGTTTCCACCAAACGCCTTCTGGCCGGCCGGCAGATTTCATCTGCAGCCCTGACGGCCATCCAAGGATCGACGGTGGCAACACTTACTTTCGTTTTGGCCGTCGCTCAGTTCGGAATTTCAGGCCTTGTTGTGAGGGCCACCCTTCAGTTTTGGGGCGCTGTTGCCTTCCTTGCACTCTTCTGCACCCTCGCTGCATTCTACATTCAAAATGCCGCAGTGAGAAAATCCACACCGACACGGGTTGGCTTCTTGATGGGAACAGAACCTTTTTTTGGTTTCGTTCTAGCGCACCTTCTTCTGAATGAGCCTTTGACAGTACCGAGCTTGATAGGCGCAGGCCTCGTCCTCGCTGCGACGTTTGCTGGCATCTGGTTTGAGAGCAGGACATCCAAATGAACCCCATCTTGGCTTCCACCAAACCCGCCATCGGCGGCATTTCGAGTTTTGAAGATCTGGAGGCTTTTCCGGACCGAACCGCACCAGTTGCAACCATGTTCAGCGGCGGTCTCGACAGCACCTATCTTCTCTACAAGCTGCAAAGCCTTGGCTTTGCGAACATTGAAGCTGTCGCAGCGGATGTCGGAACGCGCATCGATCAGCCTTTGTTGGAACGGACGGCAGCCATGTTCGGCGCGCGCTTTGTCTGCCTCGAAGGGCGGGATGCCTTTGTCGAACAAGGCGTGAAATCAGCCATTCGAGCCCACGCCAAGTACCTTGGCATCTATCCGTTGAGCAGTTCGTTGAGCCGTCCCATAATCGCATCTTTGGTTGTTAATCATGCTAGGTCAATCAACTCACGGCTGGTTCTTCATACAGCAAACCTTTCTCAAAACAGTCTTCCGCGCCTTAACAATAGCATTAAGCGCTCAGGATTTTCCGGCAACTTCGGCAGTCCGTATGAATGCTCTGTGATATCCCGACAACAGAAGACCTCCGACCTGTCCAAGTGTGGAGCGACTTTTGTGGCGGACCGCACGTGGAGCGCGGACGAAAACCTCTGGTGTCGGGAATTCGAGTCGGGGCCTTTGGAAGATCCCGAGAACTTTTCCATCCCCGAGGAGGCATTTGCTTGGACGCGCCACATTCCCGCAGAGCAGCCGGTAGAGATCAAACTCGGGTTTGCAGACGGAAGTCTCGTGTCAATTGATGACCGTGATGTTGCATTGGTCGACGCAATCCCGTTCCTGAATAACACGGTCGGCAAATTCGGGCACGGCCGCTTTGTCGGGCTTGAACACATCACAACCGGCCAAAAGGTTCTCGAAGTCCGCGAGGCCCCTGCCGCGGCCATTATCTTCGACGCGCTGCGTCACCTCGAAACCGCTTCTCTTGACGTGGCATCAATCGTTTTGAAGCAAGGGCTTGAGCAAGCCTGGTCCCAAGAGGCGGTTTCAGGTGCATGGGGCAGTACTATTCACCAGATGTGCGAACGGGCCATTGCATCCGCCCTCGAGGGCGTTAGCGGGAGCGTCAGCTACATAGTCGATCACACACGCTTTTTACCTCGGTCGATCCGAGCCAGGACGCCGAGATACATTAGGGACCGCGACCTTTGGGAATACCAAGCCGCAACCCACATAGCGTTGTCCAAAGCGTTCCGTCCTCGCCAAGTCACCAAAAGGGAGACACCCGTGGAAAACAACGCACCCCAGGCGCCGGCCAACCTCAGTCAACAATGCACTGACGGTCTGGTGACAAATGGATGGTGGTTTTCAAAAGGCGAGCGCGCCGAAGCCTGCTTTGGCATCGAAATTGATGCAGCCTGGAAGAACTTTGCTGACCATTGGAATCGACTTCTTCTCGATGAATACATGCGTGACGGCGGAACATATCGTTACCGGCGCTATAGCGCTTTTGAATATGACGCGACTGACGGAATCTTTAGGCTCCTACCCCACGCCCCCTACGAACAATCAAAAAGTGTCAATCATCTGAATGGCGGCTTCAAGCGCCACTTCGAGCCCCTTGAAAACTCCTTTATAGACCATCCCGTCTTAGAAAAGATTCTGACAGGTTTCTGCAGAATTCTATGTGAAGCCGCCCGACATGATCGTTGGAATATCAAGATCCATCCCTACCGGATTGTCGCGCGCGATGGTGTAAATGGCAAACCGGCACCCGAGGGCCTTCACCAGGACGGGGTGGACTTCATTGCTTGCTATATGATTGGGCGGGTCAACGTCACCGGCGGCATGAGCATGATCACCGACGCCTCAAAGGAGTTCCTCGGCGAGGTCGAAATGAACTCCCCGAATGATTTTGTGATCTGCAACGACCGCGAAACCTTTCACGATGTATCGTCGATTGTGGCCGAAAACCTGAAAATGCCGTACGCTTATCGCGACGTCCTTGTGATCGCCTTCGAGAAATTATAACGCCCAGCGCGCCGAGAGCATTTTCAACAAGGTTCAATACTGCTTGGTATCCTCTCGGGTGTTCCTGGTGCGGGAACAATGCAGGATTAATTTCTTGCATCTAAACACCTAGATAGCAGTTTCGCCTCTCTGGTATGATGGTTTTTGGCCTCGCGGATCTCGCGTAATACGAATGACCGTGGACACCCCCGATCTTCGCAAGAAAGTGAGAAATTATCCTCATGCTGTCCGACGAGGTGGTCTGCGGCTTCGGAGGCACCGGGAACTGGTTTGGTAGCCAGACATTTGGGATGGAACCGGACATGCTCTCGATCGCCGGGGGGCTTTCATCCGGTCACCTGCCCATTGGCGGCGTCATTATCTCGACAAGATTTATCAATGCGCCGCTGACGAGGCCCACAAGGTCGGCGTGTTCGGTCACGGTTTCACCTACTCCGGTCATCCGGTGATAGCGGCCGTCGCCGCCGAGGCGATCAGGATCTACAGCGAGATCGATTTCGTGACCCAGGCGCGTCGTCTCGGCGATCACTTGCATGGAGCCCTCGCGGACGCGCTCGGCGACCATCCGCTTGTCGGTGAAGCCCGCGGCCGCGGCTTCATCGCGGGGGTTCAGATCGTCGAGGATCGTGCGCCCGTCGCGTCTTCGCGCCCGAGCTGAGGATCGGCGATGTCGAGCGGCGGTGCCGCGAGCACGGCGTCATGATCCGCAATATGGGAGAAGTGCTTGGAATCTGTCCGCCCTATATAATCACCGAAAGCGAGATCGACCCCTTGGTTGACGGCATTCGTTCTGCACTCGACGGCGCCGCTGCTGCGAATTCCCGGGTCGGTCGGGTGGCATGAGTTCCAGCATTAAGACCGACTGCTTCACTTCAGTGGATATTATCGAGCAAACGCTCACCCGAGGGGTGCACTTCATCCGTGTCCGGTACAAAACGTCACCCATGTCTCAGGTCGGGCACGCCGCTCGCCAACGACACCGAGTTCGGCCTCGCGGCCTACTTCTACACCGGCGATCTCGGTCGCGCCTTCCGCGTGATGGAAGGACTGAAGTACCGGCGTCAATGAAGGCCTGATCACCACGCCGGAGGTGCCGTTCCGCGGCGTCAAGGAATCGGGCCTCGGCAAGGAAGGCGGCCTCCAGGGCATCGTGGATTATCTCGACACCAAACATGTCTGCATCGGCGGTCTCGGCGTCTAGTGGTTCCCGCCTGACATAGGAGTCCAATCAGAGATTCCCTTTCTGGCCTGCGCGTGCGAGTCTGGCGCATGCGCACAGGAAGATCGTTCACCGTTTCGTCGGCCGATCGCGTCCGTCTGACGGCGCTGATCAGGGATCGCAACGCCCCGCAAAAGCATGTCTGGCGCGCCGAGATAGTGCTTTTGCCCGCCGACGGCGTCGGCACCGGCGAGGTCATGCGCCGCATCGGCAAGTCGAAGACCGACGTCTGGCGCTGGCAGGAGCGCTTTGCCGCGGAAGGCTGTGACGGGCTGCTGCGCGACAAGACGCGACAGTGGCGCATTCCGCCGCTCGGTCCCGATGTCGGCGAGCGCGTCGTGGCACTGACGCTTGCCGATCCGCCGGGCGAGAGGACCCACTGGACCGCCGACATGATGGCGCAAGCCGCCGCAATCAGCGCCAGCGCCGTCAGGCGCATCTGGAAGGCGCATGGTCTCGCACCCCACCGCTGGCGCCAGGTTCAAGCTCTCCAATGATCCGAAGTTCGTCGACAAGTTGCGCGCCGTCGTCGGCCTCTATCTCGATGCGCCGGCCCATGCCATCGTTCTGTCGGTCGATGAAAAGAGCCAGATCCGGCGCTCGACCGCACCCACCCGGCCTGCCGATGAAGAAGGGGCGGCTCGGTACGATGAGGCACGACTACAAGCGCAACGGCACCACCACCCTGTTCGCCGCCCTCAACGTCCACTATTGTCCCGTTGACGAGAATATCATCTTAGTTGCTTGTAAAAATTTGTTCTCCACTTCCGTCTCCATCGTATCTCAGTCAACGCGATGGAGCAGGAAATGACTACAAACATTGTGAAACTGGAAGAAGGCAGGGCAATCGGCTCTAATCGTGACGTGCCGCTGTCAGATCATGAGGCGGAAGCCCTAGGGCATCTTGCGGTGGCGCTGAGTGGCATTTCGACGACCATTCGGTCCGCCGCCTACAAACACGCGCTAAACTCTAGTCACGCGATGAAGCCCCTAAAGGAGACGGAGGACGCGCTTACCGACTACGACGCCTTGGCGAGGGCGGCGGGCCGAAAGCAGCCGAAAGCGGCGGAGGAGGACGACAGGAAGGGGGACGCCCTAGCGAGAGAGGCCGCCGCACAGGTCAGCAGGGTCGATCAGACCCGATCTTCCCGCTGGAGCAGACCGCGAAGGGTACCGGTGGCATCAACGGACTACGTTCGGCAGGTGGTCATGGCAGATAGTCAGCTTGGAGCAGTGTCGGCACTGGTAAACGCGCGGCGAGTGGCTCCAGAACGCTTCCATGCTTCTGTTCCCAGTGTAGATAATAATCCGGATGCTCCGCTTCTGACCTCTTTTTCGGACTATCTGAGCAGGGTGTGCGGACTGGAGTCAAAGTCCCGCGAAGGCGTTCTCCTGGGCAGCCGCCGCTTTCTGGATTGGTTCCATCACCACCATTCCCGGCCAAGCCCTCGGCGCGTTGACGGCTGAGCATGTCCTTGCCGCTGTCGAACATCGGCTGTCACTATCGGCGACCTCCGGTACCCGCACCGGCAGCAACTTCTCACATCGTATTGGGCTGGCCACCACGACCAGAATCTCGCGCGCGTCGTCCCCAGGACGCCCCACTGGCGTTTGGCTCATCTAACCCTCGAACTCGGCTACGGCCCGTCGACGGTCTTCTTCACATGGGTCGGATTCGACGAAATGGACGAGGTCACAGGCGACGGCCATGCTGAACTGCTCGACGACGGCTCCATCGACATCACCTTCTATCACAACGGCGACGAGGCAATCCTCAAGGCCAAACGGGACACTTCTTCAACGGCCTGCTAGGAGATCCGTGTTCGCCTTGCGCTGACAAAGAAGCTCACACATGACGTCCGGGAGACGATGCTGGCAAATGGTCTGGCTGAAGCATTCCACCCACAATACCAAAGCCCGTCCCGATCCAAAGCGCTTCTAAGCACTCCACCTCAGGCGCAAGGCCGGTTGGCCAGTGCATCTTCTTGGTCCGCCGGAAGAGAACCCCGCCCGACAATAGCTTCATGAGGTCTTGCGCTGCAGTGTCGACCGTAAAAAAGGGCGCGCGAGGCGCCCTTCATTTAAACCGGCAGTCGGGAAGCAGACTTCACTCTGATATTCAAAAGCGGTAGGTGACACCTGCGCCTATCAGCCAGGGATCGAGCTCCGCCTTCCCCGTCAGCTTCGCGCCGGTCACCGTGACGTCGAAGTCCGGCTTCAGGAAAAGCTTCTTCACGTCGAAGTTGAGGCCCCAGTGCTGGTCCACCATGTAGTCGAATCCGACCTGCAGCGCCGTGCCGAACGTGTTCTTCACCTTGAGAGCATCAGCGCTGCCAGTGTCCTGGTTGTAGAAGATCGTGTAGTTCACGCCGGCGCCGACATAAGGCTTGAACGCGCCGAGATCGGTAAAATGGTACTGCAACGTGAGTGTCGGCGGCAGCAGCCAAACTTTGCCGATGTTGCCCAACCCTCCGATCGTCCCTTGGCCCGCGATGTTGGCATAAGTGGTACCGAGTATGAGTTCGGCGGCGATGTTGTCGGTGAAGAAATACGAGATATCGAGTTCCGGCGTCACCGTGTCCGAATACGAAAGACCGGAGCCGGGAAGCGTATCAACGTAGCCCAGATCTTTCGTAACGACGCCCAACGCCCGCAGGCGGACCTGCCAAGGGATTGGCGCTTCGGTGACCGAGGCTCCCGTCTCCGCCAGGACGGTCTCTGCTTGCGCAGGCTCCGCGGCGACGGCCTGCTGTCCCACCATGATCAGGGCCACCGCCGCTGCTGTTGCCCGCGCTACGCCCATTCGCGTTCTCGCCATGAGATTCACTCCTTGATGTTCAGAAAGGATGCACTGCACTATTTCGTCTCCTGCTCGAATGAATTGTTGATGGACCTCAAATGCCCCTCTTGCGTTGCAACGCGTTCCGCCGTCTCCGGAGGGTGATCGTTGAAGCCGATTGCGCTGCGGAGAAAATTGGTGCCTAGACTGATGAATGCGGCTTGCTCCCGATTGTCCTCGCCGCAGCCGTGCCCGCCTGCGCTGGCCTCGTAGAAGTAAGCGGGATAGCCAAGAGCCTGCAGTTTTGCGGCCATCTTGCGCGCATGGCCCGGATGGACGCGGTCGTCGCGTTTCGTGGTGGCGATCAGGATAGGCGGATAGGGCTGTCCCGGCGCTGCGGCGTGATAGGCGGAGATTTCCTTCAGGAAAGCCCAATCGTGAACCTTGTCCGGATCGCCATATTCGTCGATCCAGCTCGCGCCCGCCAAGAGCTTGGTGTAGCGACGCATGTCGATAAGCGGTGCTGTGCAGAACAGAGCCCCGAAATGCTCAGGATAGCGGGTCAGCATGTTTGCGATCAGCAGGCCGCCATTTGAGCCACCCTCGGCGGCAATCCGCCTCGGCAGGGTGATGCCCCTTCGCACGAGGTCGGAGGCAACGGCGGCGAAATCGTCGTGGGCGAGACGCTTGCCCTCCCTGCGCCCGGCTTCGTGCCAGCGGGTGCCGAACTCGCCGCCGCCGCGGATGTTCGCCTCGACACACGTGCCACCGCGCTCGAGCCACAGCTTGCCCAGCGGGGAGTTGTAGTAGGGCAGGAATGATACGCCGAACCCGCCATAAGCGGAAAGGTGAATCGGAGCATCTCCGTTCCCGTTCGCCGGACCAACCTGCGTATAGGGGATCAGCTCATGATCGATAGAGACTGCCTCGTGGCGCGTGACCACCAGTCCGGATGCATCGAAATTCTCCGGGCTGCGCTTCAGGATTGCTGAAGCGCTGAGAGACGGCGCGGCATTCAGATCGAACAGCAAGAGCTGCGGCGGCGTGATCGGATCCTGAGCACAGATCAGGACCTCTCCATTGGTCTCGTGAACTGCCGCATCGAATGACCAGACGTCGACAGTACCTTCGGCGGGCAGGGTGTTCAGGACTCGGCGCGTCCATTCCTGGTGGCCGGGAGTGAACATCTCGAAACGCGGTGCGAGATTGACGAGGTAAGAGATAATGAGCTTCCCGTCATTCCAGAAGAATGACTGCATGGAGCGCCTTTCCCCTGGTTGAAACAGGGTCTCAAAACGGCGTCCGCCGGCGAGGAAAGTGGAAAGCGAGATGACGATCAGCGCGTCGGCGGGATGGGTGGTGCCTCCCACCGTCCAGGGCTTGCGCGGCCTTACCGCCAGCCAGTCGCCGAAGACCCGCCACGACGCGTCGCGAGGAAGATCGATCTGCCTCCTCGGCCCGCTCCTATCGCCGATCCAGCTGATCTTCTCGAAGAAGGCCGGCTGCTCGATGAACCAAAGGCGCTCGCTGCGGCCGGTGCGGTCCGAATGACCAGACACTTGGAAGCTTTCGAACCCGGCCTCGAAGATTGCCGGCGTGGTGAGGGGATCCGCGTCACGCTTCCACAGTCGAACTGTGCGCGCATAGCCGGAGCGGGTGGCCATGCCATTACCAAGCGCACTGGAAAGCAGAAGCGTGTCAGGGTCCAGCCAATTAACGTAGCCTTTGGCCTCGGGGAGGTTGAAGCCGTCGGCGACAAAGCTCAGAGAAATCAGGTCGAATTCGCGATGCACGACCGCGTCGCTGCCGCCGCGCGACAGGCGCAGAACGGCTCTTTCCCGTCTCTCCGGCTCGATGGACGCGCCGTCCCAGATCCAGTCCTCTCCGTCGCTAGCCGCGAGAGCATCCAGATCGAGCAGTAGCTCCCATTGGGGATCCGCCTTCATGTAGGCGGCAAGGGTGGTCCGGCGCCACAGTCCGCGTGGATTACCGTCATCTCGCCAGTAATTGTAGAGGTACTGACTACGGCGCGCGATCAGGGGAAGATTGTCGCGATTGTCGAAAATGGCTGTCAGAGCCGCGCGGTCGCGCTCGAACTGCGTTCCACCGAAGTGCTTCAGAGTCCTTGCCGATTGGCCGGCGGCCCAGGCAAGTGCCCGCTCGCCCTCTACATCTTCAAGCCAGACATAGGGATCGTCGTCGGGAGCATCAAGCGTTGGACGGACATCAAATGCGTTCATGTCCGGACAGCCTTCAGAAAGAAGGGATAGAGGCTTCCGTCGGCTCGGGAACGCTCAGTGTCGGTAGCGGCGCCCACATGTTCGAAAAGCGTGATCATTGATGAGTTCTTCCAGTCGGTGCGGCATCGCAGTGCTTTTGCGCATAGGGCCGCAACCTTCGTGCCAACTGGGAAAATCGTTTCGGAACAATGCGATCGCTCTGGAAGCGTTGTGTCACATGTCCGACATCGTCGAGAATCCGACAACGAGTGCTCCTCCTAATCACCGGATCAACCTCCGGCGCCAGTCGTGGACACTGTGCAGAACTCGAGAAGTGAAGCTCATTGGAGTGAACCTGGTTGACGCCCAACATCTTCGCTCTGGAGCGCTTCACGCACACGGATTCATGGCAGACACCATGATGCGATCGATGCTGTTAGAGACCAAGCTGGCTGCGCCTGTGAGTTTCAGCCGCCAGCTGGAAGCAGCGGAGTTCTGAGGAGAAGGGTGGGGGGCCCAAGCCCTGCCGCAATCTTGGCCTGCACCGTCCCCTTGATTGTTGTGGGTCAACGTCTGCCTGCCCGCTGAATTTGGCACGCCTTACACCTACGTCACGACCAAGACCTTCCTGTTGCACTTCGGCCTCGACACACTGCGGGATTTGCCCGATTTCGAGGCGATTGAGGTTGCCGCGCTGCTCAGCAAGGAGAAGCTGCTGGCGGGCGATACTCCCATCGGGCTGGTGAGTGGTGGAGGAGGTGAGGAGCGACACTCCAAGGCCAGGACGGGCTAGCGCAGCAGATACATGGAAGTAATCGCTTGATATGAGCGGTTGAGAGTCGAATCAGGGAACTATGCGATCACTATCGATAAGAGGTGGCAATATCGATCGTGATTGTATCGGGCCACTCTACGGCGAAGGAGGCGGCAACTTGTGTCTCCGACCCGAAACGATTACCTTGCGGCCATTATGAGCAAGCATTTGGCATCCGTCTTGACGACGTGAACGCGCCCTGCAGCGTACAGCTGGACGACGCGGCGCTGGCCGATTGCTTTGCGGATCTCGATTTGGCCAAGCAGCATCCCGCTCATGTCAGCGCCTTTCTCGGCGAGGTCCCTCTCGCCCAGCAAGTCGAGTTCGCAACCGCGCACCACATTCGCGGTCGACGAGATGAAGGCTTTTGCCGCCAAGTTCTCTGCCTGGTCCGGCGAAAGCTATCCGCTCGCCGCATAATGGCTGGACATGATAGCCGACGCCCGTCCCGAATGGCGGCGGCTTTTTCGTATTATATCGACCTGATCGACAAGATGCGGCGGAACAGGGGTCCACGTGCGATGCGGCCAAAGCGGATCCAGCTCTCGAGCGCGACTACGGGGTAGGTGTGGTCGCTGGAGCCGCGGCCGACCTCGACCTCGCGCCAGCCGGTCTTGCCGCGCAGGGTGACCAGCAGCCCTTGCCGTCAAAAATCTCGATCCAGCTGGCGCCATCGCTGTTGTCGTCGCGCATGACGTCGAGACCGACGATCTCGGAGCGCCGCAGGCCGCCGCCACAGCCCAGGAGCAAAATAGCGCGGTCGCGCAGGCCCTGAGGTCGTGGCCGAGCGTGGCGATCATCGCCAGCAGATCGTCGCCAGGACCGCCTCTTTCTGCCGCGGTGGCTTTGCGTGCTTGCGGCGAATGCCGGCAAGAACCTTATAGATATGCCGCTCCGCGCGGTCCAACGGCCGGCCGCGCTGGGTAAAGTTCCAGGCGAGGCCGGAAAGCCGCCGCTCGATGGTCGCAAACTAAAGGGCAGGGGCGCCACGCTTCGGATCGCCGGCGGCGGTGCCCGAGGCACAGGCGCTGATATTGAGCCTGATCACCTTCGAGCCCGGAGGCAGGGGATCGAAGCCAGCGCGCCGGCACCAGGAGGAAAAATGCCGCCAATCCTTGGGGTAGGCGTCGCGCGTGTTCTCCGAGGTGGCGTTGTAGCCCCTCGCGGTCTCGACCAGTTCCTGGACATGCGCCGGGACTCTTTGAGCCGGGTCTCCATCTCCTTGTAGAGCTTGTCAAGCTCGCCATCGACTGGCTTCAGGTCGTCGATTGAACATTGCGTCATCATAGGCTTTGTGCCTTGTTGTAGCAGGCATCGTCCGTTCGCGCGGCGGACACAGACATCACCGTCGCTGAGCCGAGAACGACGGTAAAAGAAAATGCACTCACTGACTTCATAACCAATCTCTTTTGCGGGTGATTTAGAAACGGACGCCGAGCTTGGCGCTGAACCCGTGTGTCTGGGCATCCGAGGCGATCTGTCCCTGATAGGCGATGCCGAACGTCGCGTTCTCGGTGATGTTTACGTCAAGCCCAGCTTCGAGCAGAGCTGCGTTCTTTGCGATCGGCACGCCCTTGATGGCGAAGGAGGAACCGCCAGCAAAGGCAAGAGCGGTATCCGGCCTGACGTCGCCGAAGGCGTGGCGCCAGCCAAGACCGCCGCGCGCGGTAGCAGTCACGGTGCCGAGGGTCAGTACCGTCGACGCACGCAGACCTAGCGTGGTAAACGCCGTGTCGCTCGAGCGATCCCCGCTCGACAAGGCGGCTGCGCCGCCATTCTCGGTGAAGCCATCGGCGTCAAAATTCACATAAGCGAGATTAGCGTAGGGCTCGAAGGAAGCCGAAGCCGTATTGATACGGTAGCCGAGCTCGCCAAAGGCCTGGAACGTGCCGGCGTCGTAATCGGCCGAAAGGCTGTCGGCGAAGCCTGGAAAGACCACGGACCTGCCGGTCTCGATGCTGTGCCAGGTATAGGCAAGGCCGGAACGAAAACCGAGATTGCCGTTCTGCGTGCCGGCAAAAAGACCGAGATGGTAATTCTCGCTCGAGCCCGACGACGCGCGATCGTCCGCCTCCAAGGAGGTATGGCTGTAGCCGCTGATGAGGCCGAGCCGCCAGCTTTCGCCGACAGCCGCGTCACCGCCAGCCAGAAAGCCGCCTGTCGAGTGATCGAGACCGGCGGCATTGCCGTCGCTGTCGAGATGACCCCAGGCGCCGAAGCCACGGCCCCATACGGCGAAATTCTCACTCGTTGCCGGGGCCAGTTCCAGACCACCCAGCCCATAAGTCATCACCGGAACGCTGGAGGCACCGACGCCGTCGAACGCCGCACGGATCCGTTCGCTCGCGGCATCGCGTACAGAATGACTGTCCTCGATGAGGCCGCTATGAATGGAAGCATGAACCTCGCCTGATAGCATATCGAAAGCGTTGCGGGCTTCCGGCGCCGTCAGGAACAGGATGTTGTCCTGGATCGGATTACCGCTTCCAAGCGCCTGAGCCGCTGCGGCGACCGAGCGTTGATTGAAGGTGCTGGCTACATCGGCAAACGCCGTCGATGTGCGGCTGATATCGAGATAGACATTGTTGGCATCGTAGACGAGCTGGAAATCGACGAAGGGCGTCGCGTCTGTCGCCAGAGCCCCCGTCAGCCCGCCATAGGTGCCGCTTACGCCGCCTGCTGCGGAGAGCAGAGTATATCGGGCATCGACCGATAGCGTTCCCTGCCGCAGCAGCTCGATCTGCGCGCCGCTGTCGATCGCCGCTGCTCCGCCAACATCGATGAGATCGGACGACCTTGCGAGGTCGACCTGATAGATCGATCCGGACTGCTGCGCGAAATCGCCCGTGACAGTCAGTGTGGTGACGATCCTGCTCGGATCGGTCGCACTGCCAGGAGCGACCGTGCCGCCCTCGGAAATGGTGACCGCACCGTAGGTGCCGCCGCCTGCGACGACACCGCCGCTGTTTGCGATAGCCGTGCCCCCGATCTGCCCGTCATTCCCGAGAAAGCCGGACGTGGTCGCATCATGGGAAAGCACACCTGTATCGGCAAGCAGCAATCCCGCGCCGGAACCGACCGTCGTCATGCCGGAAAAATTGTTCTTTCCGCTCAGCGTTTGCACGCCACCGGCAACGAATAGTTTGCCGCCCATATTATTGTTATCAACGTCGAGGTCGTTGATGCTGCCGGCGAACGTGTCGTTCGAATCCGTTAGCACCAGGGTACGCTTGCCCAGTTCGACCGTTCCGCTGCCACTCAGGCTACGAATACGGGCATCGTTGTAGGCGTCGGAGATTCCCCAATAGTCGCTGCCATTTCCATGTTCGGAGATATCGAACGTGCCGTCTGCAACGACTTTCGCTGACCGTTGGATGTTGCCGAGCCCCGCAAGCGAGAGATAGGCATCCTGAGCAATATTCGTCTCGCCGGTGTAGGTGTTGACATTCGTCATCCGGACCACCGTCTTTGTATCAAGCGTCAGCGATCCGGAGCCGGAGACGACACCCGCTATGCCGAACCCGCCCTCATTCCCCATGCTCGTCGTGATCCTGCTCAGACCGGTCCCTTCGGGTGCGGATGAATCGGTAGAGAAGTTGCTGGCAGTGACGAAATGTGACGTATAAGCGGTATACTTCTTCTCCAGATCGAAAATGACCGATCTGTTTTTGAAGAAGTCAAGACCGGCAACAAAACTGGTCTGGTCATTGGGTTGTTCCGTCGTGCCGCTGGTGTAGGTGAAGTCGATATTGTCCAGCCTTACCGGATCGCCATCCGTTCCTGCGATTGTAACGCTCGGGATGTTGCCCGATGCGCTTACGATCTCGCGTTGCTCATTTCTCCGAACATTTTTAAGTTTGACGCCCGCATCCTGAAATTGCTTCAGCATCGCATCACTGATCTCCAGACTGCCACCGCCCGGTGTGCCGGTGTCGAGCAATACCGCGGTCTTGTTGGGGTCGGTGATTGGTGGGGCTCCATCCTTAACCGTGTACTGCAGATTGTAGCTGCCTTCGTATTCGGTCGAGGCATTGGCGCCAGAGCCAGGAAAATTCTGATAAGAATCCTGATCTTTTTCCTCGGGTTCTCCCCATGGCATGGCATTAGTATATTGGGCCCGGAGGCTTGGATTGAGGTTGACAATCGTGCAGGGGGAACAGCCAGGCGTTTGGTCGCTCTCGGAATCCGGATTCACATTGGCGGAGACCACGTAGCCAGACCTGGTGACACTGCCCATCATGCCCCAGACACTTGTCTTGCCAAGAAAATCGCCGGCCCCGAATGTACCTGCGAAATCGCCGCCTTCGTCTGCCATCTTGCCAGCGGTCATTTTCGCCCGCTGCTCCTTATCGGCGTGATAAGGTTCTTGGAGATCCTGACCATACATATCTTTAAGTCCATCCGTCACGGATCCCGGCGTGCACTTAAGATTGTTGTCCTTGCAATACGCATGGGTATAGACAAAATCGAGAATGCGAGCAGCCCGGTATTTCTTATCGCTTACAGACGGCCCGTCGATTGTTATCTTTTGATCTGGATCGACATATGTAAATTTATCAATTTCCACGTTCTGAAGCTTATTACCATACGTTCCGTCCCCGTACGTATATACGTAAGGCGTGTCGGCAATCGGGCGGACCCCGGTCACCTCTGACCCGATCTGCGTGTTGAGCTGGTCCGAGCCCGTGTCGAATACGTATCGCTGCGCGTTGCCATTGTTGATCTTGGCCCAGATGCCCAGGCGGTCATGGCCTTCCCCGACATACTCCAGCGGGATCGAAATCGGGTCGTCGGCCAACGCTTCTCCAGTTGGAAATGCTACCAGACCCACCCCGAGAGACACAGCCGGCAGGAATACCGTCGTCATCGCGGTGGTTGCCGCCAGAAAGTTCTTTGTCCTGAAACAAGCCTGCATACCTGGTCCTCGAAAAAGTCTCGCAAACTGATTGTTCATTGGAACGGCCTCCTGAATTGTTTAACGAGACCCTTTATGGCGGCCCTGGCTGACAACAGCCTGAAAGCTGCAAGCGGCCTGCGAGAATGGGGCGATCCTGAATGACGACAGGTGCTGTCAACAATGGATGAGTGCTCGGCCTGAAAGCTGAGCACGCTTTATGCTCAGGCTGCTGACAAGGCCAAAGCAGCGTAAGTGCGGAGTGAAATCCAAGGTCCACATGGGTCGTCGCGCTTCCCGTGCGCCTGGGAAGGCGCCGGCCCGGCCAAGCTTTCCCAGATCGTCCGGATGGCGCACAAGATACCGGTTCAGGTCGATCGAGATGGAGGCCGAGGCGTATGCCAAGGCGGTCGACTGCCTGACGAAAGATCAGAATGCGTCGCTGGCGCTCTACGATTTCCGCCGGCAGCGAGCTCAGCTCCTGCCGGGCATCCGTGTTTACTGGCGACGAGACACAAGATGTGCCCAAATTGCCACCAGACCGTCACCTGCGATGAGTTTCGGCAACTGATTTTGTCCTTTCAATCGTCGCCACTTCCTGGCCGCGGCCAACATGGGCCACTCGAAGGCAGCAGACTGGCGGCTATATGGACGGGCTGTGAGCCCGCACCGGAGACATTGGCGAAATCTACGATCTCTATAGCAACGTCAAGGAGAAGCGCGAGGTGTTGCAGATGTGGTCAAATCACATCGAATGGCTGATCAAGCAGGCTGCGGATGACGCTCTGGCGGCGTAGCTGCTGGCATGGGCGGAAGATGC
>NZ_RZPL01000400.1:0-5119 GCF_004022805.1 Mesorhizobium sp. M7A.F.Ca.CA.002.04.1.1
CCTCGAGGCAGGCGCCTTGCCGCTGGCCGGCCTCACCGCCTGGCAAGGGCTTGTTCGCCACGGCGGGCTGAAATCGGGGCAGCGCGTATTGGTGCATGCGGGAGCCGGCGGCGTCGGTCATCTGGCGGTGCAGATCGCCAAGGCGCGCGGCGCCCACGTCGTCGCCACGGCCAGCCCGGGCAAGCTCGATTTCGTCCGCAACCTCGGCGCCGACGAGGTCATCGACTACACCAAGGGCGATTTCACCGACCAGGTTCGCGACATCGATCTGGTGCTGGATCCAATGGGGGGCGACCACGCCCAACGCTCGCTGAAGGTGCTCAAGCGTGGCGGCGTGCTGGTGTCACTGCTCGATGTCAGCGACGACACAAGGGCGCACGCCAGTGCGCGCGATATTCGGGTCGAGCGTATGTCGGTCTTCCCCGACAGGGAGGGCCTGCTGGAACTGGCTCGGTTGATCGATGCCAACAAGATCACCGTCCATGTGGCGAAGAGCTTCCCACTGGACCAGGCGGGGGCCGCTCACGCCTTCCTTGCCACCAAGCCGATCGGCAAGGTTGTGCTGTCGCTCTGAGCGGAACGGTGACCGTGAAAAACAGAAGGGCGCGGAGTTAGCCGCGCCCTTCATCTAAATTCGCAATGGTCAGTGCCGGTATTGCTGGATGCGTGTCGTGCGCAGCCCGGCAAGGCCGTATTCGTCGATCGACGCCTGCCAGGACAGGAATTCCTCGGTGGTGAGCTTGTAGCGTTGGCATGCCTCGTCCAGGCTCAAAAGCCCGCCGCGCACGGCCGCAACCACTTCCGCCTTACGCCGGATAACCCAGCGACGTGTATTGGTCGGCGGCAGATCGGCAATCGTAAGAGGGCTGCCGTCAGGCCCGATAACATATTTGACTCTCGGTCTAACCAGATCGGTCATCGTACTCTCTACAAAAAACTCAAAGACCCAATCCCCGCCACGTTACCGCCACAGCTTTAAAAATTGCCTAAGCAGACCCTAATGACTAGGTAAGGATCATGAACGCCGCGTTAGTCTTTTCGCCGGCATTTGAAACATCTGCCCGCAAACCCTGATTTGCCGGGGGAAAATGCATCCCTTGGCGAAGATCGGCCACAAACGGTGAATCGCCCTGCACGCTGGCGCGCCGGTAAAGCTTGACCTATATTCTCGACATTGGCATTGAGGCGCCGCGCAGAACGAAAGCATCATGAACAGTCTCGATCTTCCCGGACGTCCCGAAAACACCCGCATCGTCGTCGCCATGTCCGGCGGTGTCGATTCATCGGTCGTCGCCGGCCTGCTGAAACGCGAGGGCTACGACGTCGTCGGCGTCACCTTGCAGCTCTACGACCACGGCGCGGCGACGCACCGGGCCGGCTCATGCTGCGCGGGGCAGGACATCGACGATGCCCGCCGTGTCTCCGAGACGCTCGGCATCCCCCATTATGTGCTCGACTACGAGGAACGCTTCCGCAAGGCGGTCATCGATCCCTTCGCCGAGAGCTACGTCGCCGGCGAGACGCCGATCCCGTGCGTTTCCTGCAACCAGACGGTGAAGTTCGCCGACCTCCTGGCCACCGCCAAGGAGCTCGGCGCCGACGCGCTGGCCACCGGCCACTACATCCGTTCCGGCGCCAATGGCGCCCAGCGCGCGCTCTACCGTCCGGTCGACGCCGACCGTGACCAGAGCTACTTCCTGTTCGCCACCACGCAGGCGCAGATCGACTATCTGCGCTTTCCCCTCGGCGGCCTGTCGAAGCCTCAGGTTCGCGCCATCGCCGAGGAGATGGGGCTGGCGGTTGCCGCCAAGCAGGACAGCCAGGACATCTGCTTCGTGCCGCAGGGCAAGTATTCCGACATCATCGCCAAGCTGAAGCCAACTGCGGCCAATCCGGGCGACATCGTCCACATCGACGGCCGCGTGCTCGGCCGCCATGAGGGCATCCTGCGCTACACGATCGGCCAGCGCCGCGGCATCGGCATCGCTTCCGGCGAGCCGCTTTACGTCGTCCATCTCGATGCCGACCGGGCTCGCGTCGTGGTTGGCCCGCGCGAGGCGCTGGAGACGCACAAGATCTATCTCCGCAATATGAACTGGCTGGGCGACGGACCGCTCACAGACGTCCCTGCCGGCGGCCTGGAACTGTTCGCCAAGGTCCGCTCGACGCGGCCGCCGCGCCCGGCCGTGCTGCATCATCGTGCCGGTGCCACATGGGTGGAACTGGTAGACGGCGAGTCCGGCATCGCGCCGGGCCAGGCCTGCGTGCTCTACTCCGATGACGGCAACGAGGCCCGCGTGTTCGGCGGCGGCTTCATCGAGCGATCGGAGCGTGGCGCCGAGGCCGAGGCCATGCTGACCCGGCTTGCCGCCCGGCCGGACCAGATTCCCGCGGAATAAGATTCCCGCGGAATAAGATTCTTGCCGAATAAGTTTCCTGCCGAATAATCCGCGCTTCAGGAATTCGACTTGGTGTGGGTGACCGTGCCGGCGGTCAGGATGCGCAGCACCCTGATCGCTTCCTCGCCGCTGGTACGCGGTTCGGCACGCGTCTCGATGCACTGGATGAAATGCTCCAGCTCGCGCGTCAGCGGCATGCCCTGGGCAACCGCGACATAGGACGGCTCATTGGTGGTGAAGGCCCATTGGCCGCTGTCCTGCCACACCGCGTGGCGGTAGACGGCCAGCTTGCGTTCCCATGGCTCGACGTCGTCGAACACCGCCATTGCCTTGGTGCCGACCACGGTCAGCCGCCGCTCGCGATAGGGATTGAGACGCGAGGTGAAGAGATGGCTGCGCAGGCCGTTGGGGAAGCGCATGTGCAGATGCGCGAAGTCGCTGAGATTGTCGAGCAGGGCGGCCCCCTCGCCGCGCACCTCGATCGGCTCTGTGCCGGTGATCGCCAGGATCATCGACAGATCGTGCGGCGCCAGGTCCCACAGCGCGTCGTTCTCTGTGTGGAACTTGCCGAGGCCGAGCCGGTGAGAGTGGATGTAGCGGACCTCCCCGAGTTCGCCCTTGTCGATCAGCCCCTTCAGCGTCTCGAAGGCGGGGTGGAACCGCAGGACATGGCCGACCATGAAGACGCGGCCATTGTCCTTGGCCGCCTGCACCGCACGCTCGGCATCCGCCACCGTCAGCGCGATCGGCTTTTCCACCAGCACGTCCTTGCCGTTCTCGACGGCACGTACCGCAAGGTCGGCATGGAACTGCGGCGGCAGCGCCATGACGATGGCGTCGATATCGTCACGGACGAACAGCTGGTCCGGCTCGATCGCCAGGCAGTCCTGCTCGCTGGCAAAGCCTTCCGCGCGGGCCCGGTTGGTATCGGAGACCGCGTGCAGCGCGCCGAGCGCCTTGAGAGTGCGGATGTGGTTGCTGCCCCAGTATCCGCAACCGAGGACTGCTATGCGCGGCTTCATCTGTTTCAAACTCTAAAAACTCGTGGCCGAGACATAGCGACGTGCCCCTTCGAACTCAACCCCGGCGGCGACAACCAAATGTCGCCGCGGCAAAGCTTTTCGATAATGACGATAAGCCGGCAAGCCGGTTGCTTCGAAGCTTGACAGGCTCACCTTCCCAACCTTATATCCGCGCGACCTTGGCGAACGCCCCCGACATGCCCTTCGATTTGAGGCGGATTTCGGGCCTTTCGCCGCCCTGGCGGGGTAGCTCAGTTGGTTAGAGCACGGGAATCATAATCCTGGGGTCGGGGGTTCAAGTCCCTCTCCCGCTACCAAAATCCAGTTAAACCATGGAAATGGCTAAAAATTTATACGCGTTGGTAGCGCTTCCGGTTGAAATTGTTCAATAATTTCAATGCGGCGCCATCGTGTTCCTCGCCCCGGTAGAGACGAGAAAGAGTAACGCGTTCCTCGCTTGGACGAGGATTAATCCGATTGCATCGCTCGGACCTCGACCTATGCAAGCCATTCCGCATGCCATCTCAAATGGTCGTCCATGAATGTCGAAATGAAGAAATACGAATGGTCGTATCCGTCCTGCATGCGCAACGTCAGCGGAATGCCGGCTTTGGCGCAGGCCGCCTCCAAAAGCCAGGGTCTCAGCCCGTCATTCAGGAACCCGTCCGATGTTCCCTGATCGACGAGAAATTCCGGGAAGCGGCGCCCGTCTTCAACAAGCGAAGTAGCGTCGTAGGCCCGCCACGAGGCCTCATCCGTGCCGAGATATTTTTCGAAAGCCGGCCTTGACCAGCCGGCAGCGCTTGGCTGCACGATCGGCGCAAATGCCGAGCAACTCCTGAACCGCTGCGGGTTTTTCAAAGCAATCGTCAGCGCGCCGTGTCCGCCCATCGAATGGCCCGTTATGGCTTGGCGCGACATGTCTGCCGGAAAATTAGCGGCGATCAGCGTGGGTAGTTCCTCGACGAGGTAGGAATACATCCGGTAGTTCTTCGCATAAGGCTCCTGCGTTGCATCAAGATAAAAGCCGGCGCCGCCGCCAAACTGCCAATTGTCCTTGTCATCAGGGATGTCGGCGCCGCGCGGACTGGTGTCTGGACAGACGACGATCAGGCCAAGTTCGGCGGCCATGCGCCTGTATTCGCCTTTGTCCATGACATTTTGATGGGTGCAGGTCAGTCCCGACAAATACCACACCACGGGGCAAGGCGTTTCCCGGGCCTGTGGAGGCACGAAAACGGCAAACGTCATGTCGCAGCAGCAACTCGTCGACAGGTGCGAATAGATGCCCTGCACTCCGCCATGGGATTTTGCCTGGGAGATGGTCTTCATGGGTTCCGGCATATTCCCTCTCCACGGATTTCAAACGCCAATGGGCCGGTGTCTACGGCATCGACCATGATCGCGGCAACCCGGGCGGATCAGGTGGGGTCGAACCGACCGGCGGCGCGGACATCCGGAATGTCAGTCGCGCCGCCGGCCTAACGCCCGATGTCGGGGAGGCACGGTATTTTGGGAACACAGAGCCTTCGACGCGAGCGTGTCGTGTGAGCCGGTCAGTAAACCACGACGCTGCGAATGCTCTCCCCGGCATGCATGAGATCGAAACCCTTGTTGATGTCCTCGAGCTTGAGCGTGTGGGTGATCATCGGGTCGATCTGGATCTTGCCGTCCATGTACCAGTCGACGATCTTCGGC
>NZ_RZPL01000401.1:0-5118 GCF_004022805.1 Mesorhizobium sp. M7A.F.Ca.CA.002.04.1.1
GTTCCTGATCTATTTCGGCCTGGTGCAGATCGGCATCGACATTCCTGCCCTTGCCGCCGGCATTGTTGGGCTCGGCCTGCACTTTGCCGTCTACAATGCCGACATCATCCGCGCCGGCATCGTGGCCGTCGATGTCGGCCAGACGGAGGGTGCGCGCAGCATCGGCTTCGGCAAGTGGCAGACGCTGCGCCATGTCGTGATACCGCAAGCCATCCGCAACACGGCACCACCGATCGGCGGTAATCTGATCGCGCTGTTGAAGGAATCCTCGATCGTCTCGGTCATCGGCATCGCCGAGTTGGTCCATTCGGCCCAGCTGGCGATCAGCGAAACGTTCCGCCCGTTCGAGTTCTACATCACCGCAGCGGCGCTTTATTACATTCTCAATCTTGTGCTCGAGGCGGCTTTGCGTCGGTTTGAAAGACATGTGGAGGTTTCCCGATGAGCACGCAGCGGCCAATGGTCGAGGTTCGCGGCGCGCGCAAATCGTTTGGCGCCGTCGAGGTTCTCAAAGGCATAGGCCTGTCGGTCGATCGCGGGCAGATCGTCGCCATCATCGGCCCGAGTGGCTCCGGCAAGAGCACGCTGCTGCGCTCCATCAACCATTTGGAATCCCTGGACTCCGGTGAAGTCTGGCTCGACGGCGTGCAGGTCAACCAGAAGCTGCACGGCCATGCCTTCGAGCGGCACATCAACAAGGTGCGCCAGCAGATGGGCATGGTGTTTCAGCACTTCAATCTGTTCCCGCATCTGACCGTGATCGAGAACATTTCCATGGGACCGATCATCCTAAAAGGCATGACCAAAAGTGACGCGCATGCGCTGGCGCATAGCCTCTTGTCCAAGGTCGGGCTCGCCGACAAGATCGACGCCTACCCCTCGCGGCTTTCGGGCGGCCAGAAGCAGCGTGTGGCCATTGCCCGTGCACTGGCGATGCAGCCCAAGGTGATGCTGTTCGACGAAGCCACCTCGGCGCTCGATCCGGAACTGGTCGACGAGGTCAACGCGGTGATGAAACAGCTTGCCGCCGAACACATGACCATGCTCATCGTAACGCATGAGATGCGCTTTGCCGGCGAAGTGGCCGACAGGGTGCTGTTCATGGATGACGGCGTGATCGTCGAGGAAGGCCCGCCCGGCGACATGTTCCGCGCGCCGCAGAAGGACCGCACGCGCAGCTTCCTCAAGAAATATCTTTCCGCCTGAGTATGACCATGACCAGCCCAAACACGGAATTCCCCGATTTCGGACTGACGCCGGAGCAGCGCCGCCACGCGGTGCGCGGCCACTATTACGAGTGGCCAGGCATGGATGGCGAGCGCGGCGAGATCTGGTGCTACAGCGACCGGTTTTCCTATCGCGCCGGCGAAACGGTGGCTTTGCATGTCAGTTCGACAGCTGCGACGTTCGGCATCACAATCACCCGAGATGGCGGCAGCGAAAACAAAGTATTCGAGAAATCGGGCATCGCGGCACGCTGGCAGGACACACCCGACCAGTGTTCGGCTGAAGGCTGCGGTTGGGACCCATCCTTCGAATTTCGCGTCGGAGCGGGCTGGCCGTCCGGCGCCTATCGGGTCACGCTGACCGCCGACGGGCTCGACGGCAAGCCGATCCAATGCCACCATATTTTCATCGTCTGCCCGCAGCCGGGCCGCAAACCTGGCCGCGTGCTCCAGGTGGCGGCGACAGGCACATGGCTGGCCTACAACACCTGGGGCGGCTCCAACCACTATCAGGGCATCACCGGGCCGGATCGCAACCAGTATTCGCCCATCGTCTCGACGCAGCGCCCCTGGTGCCGTGGCTTCGTCGTGCTGCCCAAGGATGCGCCGCGTGTGCCGCTGGAGGTCGCTGTGCCGCCGAAGACCGTGCCGCGCTATCCGCACATGGAGTGGGCGCTCGCCACCGGCCATTCGAAGAAATACGCTTCGTCCGGCTGGGCCAGCTACGACAGCCATTTTTTCCGCTTCGCCGAGCGGGCCGGCTATCAAGTCGATCTCGCCAGCCAGCATGATCTGCATTTTTCGCCGGAAATTCTCGACGGCTATGACTGCGCCGTGTTCGTCGGCCATGACGAATACTGGACCTGGGAAATGCGCGATGCCGTCGACGCCTATGTGACCCGCGGCGGCCATGCGGCGCGCTTTGCCGGCAATTTCATGTGGCAGACGCGGTTCGAAGACGAGGGCCGCCGGCAGGTCTGCTACAAATATCGCTCGCGTGCCGAAGATCCGGCCTATCTCCCAGACGGCGACGTCACCCGTGCCACCAATTCCTGGGAGGCGCCGGAAATCGGCCGGCCGGGTTCGGCGACCTTCGGGCTCAACGCGACGCGCGGTGTCTATGCCGGCTGGGGCGGCTGTGCACCGCGCGGCGTGCGTGGTTTCCCGGTCTACCGGCCCGAGCATTGGGCCTTCGCCGGCACCGGCATCTACTATGGCGACCTGCTGGGCGCCGACAGCCATGTCTATGGCTATGAGGTCGACGGGCTCGACTTCGAGATACGCGGCGGCCTGCCCTACCCGACTGCGACCAGCGGCGCGCCAGATGGCCTGCAGGTTCTCGCCGTCGGCATGGCATCCCAGGTCGAGGAAAGCGCCGATATCCCGATCGAGGACCAGTTCCTCACCGACGAAGACGGCCGCTTCACCGCCGAAACGTTGTTTGGCGAGGCGAGCGACGCCAATCTGGAAAAGGTCAAACGCGGCAACGGCATGATCGTCAATTTCCCGCGCGGCAAGGGCGAGGTGTTCCATGCCGGAAGCTGCGAATGGGTCGCCGGCCTGCTAAGACAGGACCCGATGGTCGAACGCGTCACGAAAAATGTCCTCGATCGTTACCTCGGAAAGCCCTGACATGTCGAAAGTCCAATCCGCCGTTCAAGAAACCGAAGCCCGGCGAGACTCGCATCTGTTCTATCTGTCCAGCCTGCGCCGGCCGCTGATCGACCGCGCCGAAGGCATCTACATGTGGACGCAGGACGGCCGCCGCTTCATCGATGGCTCGAGCGGCCCGATGGTGGCCAATATCGGCCATTCCAATCGCAATGTGCTCGACGCCATGAAGCGGCAGATGGACCGCGCCACCTTCGCCTATCGGCTGCATTTCGAGAACGAGCCGGCGGAGGAGTTGGCGCGGGAGTTGGCCGGCAAGCTGCCGGAGGGCATGGACCGCATCTTCTTCGTCTCCGGTGGCTCGGAGGCGACGGAATCCTGCATCAAGCTGGCGCGGCAATGGGCGGTCGCCACCGGCCAGGCCAGCCGCTGGAAGGTGATCACGCGTTTCCCCTCCTATCATGGTGGCACGTTGGGTTCGCTCTCGATCACCGGCGACGATGCGCTGGCCGAAACGTTCGAGCCGATGATGCGGGTGATGCCAACCGTGCCGGCGCCGAATGCCTGGCGCGACCGCGACAATCTCTCGATTGAGCAGCGCGGCATCCGCTATGCCGACATGCTGGAGGAGAAGATTCTTGCGGAAGGTCCAGACAGCGTGGTTGCCTTCATCATGGAGCCGATCGGCGGTGCGGCGACCGCGGCGCTGGTGGCCCCGGACAGTTATTATCCACGCATCCGCGAGATCTGCGACCGCTACGGCATCCTGCTCATCCACGACGAAGTCATGAGCGGTGTCGGCCGCACCGGCAAATTCCTCGGCGGCGATCACTGGAACTGCAAGCCAGACATCGTCGCCTTGTCGAAGGGGCTGGGCTCCGGATATGCGCCGCTTGGCGCACTCGCCGCACCGATGCGGCTGGTGCAGCCGTTGCTCGCCTCCGGCGGCTTCCAGCACGGCCACACCTATGCCGGCAATCCGCTGGCCTGTGCCGCCGGCCTGGCTGTGCTCGGCGAAATGGACCGGCTCGACCTGATCGCCAATGCGGCAGCCATGGGCGATGTGCTGATGGACGGGCTTAAAGGCCTGGCGAAGCGGTTTCCGTTCCTTGCCGACGTGCGTGGCAAGGGCCTGCTCACCGGCGCCCAGATGGTCGCCGATCCCGAGACCCTAAAACCGATCGACCAGAACAAGAAAGCCACGCAGCGGCTGCTCGACCTCGCCTATGAACGCGGGCTGATCATCTATGGCCGCAGGGTCAAGGGCGGCGTCGACGGCGACAATTTCATGGTCGCGCCACCGATGATCGTCACGGCCGAGCAGGTCGGCGAGATCATCTCCATCATCGGTGACTCGCTGGAGGTTCTGGCCGCCGAGCTCGACCTGCCGGTCGGAGGCCAGGGGTAAGAATGGCACCGCGAAAAGTCATCATCACCTGCGCCGTCACCGGCTCGGTGCACACGCCGTCCATGTCGCCCTATCTGCCGGTGACGCCGGACCAGATCGCCGCAGACGCGATCGCGGCGGCGGAAGCCGGCGCCTCGATCCTGCATCTGCACGCCCGCGACCCGAGGGATGGCCGCCCGACCGCCGATCCGGACGTCTACATGCAGTTCCTGCCGCGCATCAAGCAGGCGACCGATGCAGTGATCAACATCACCACCGGCGGCTCGTCGCTGATGACGCTGGACCAGCGGCTGGCAGCCCCTTTGCGGGCCGAACCCGAAATGTGCTCGCTCAACATGGGTTCGATGAATTTCGCGCTGTTCCCGATGCTCGACAAGCCGAGGGAATGGCAGCACGAATGGGAACCCAAGCTGCTGGAAGCCACCCGCGACACGATCTTCAAGAACACCTTCGCCGATATGGAAGCGGTGCTGGAAAGACTGGGAAAGGGCTGCGGCACGCGCTTCGAATTCGAATGCTATGATGTCGGCCATCTCTATTCGCTGGCGCATTTTCGCGATCGGGGGTTGGTGTCGGGACCGCTGTTCATCCAATTCGTCCTTGGCATATTGGGCGGCATCGGCGCCGACCCGGACAATCTCGTCCACATGAAGCGGATCGCCGACAAATTGTTCGGCGACAGCTACCAGTTCTCGGTGCTCGCCGCCGGCCGCCAGCAGATGCCGCTGATCTCAATTGCAGCAGCCATGGGCGGCAATGTCCGTGTCGGGCTGGAGGACAGTCTCTATGACGGCCGCCAGCTGGCGAAATCCAATGCCGATCAGGTGCGCCGTATCCGTGGCATTCTCGACGGGCTGTCGCTGGAGGTTGCAA
>NZ_RZPL01000402.1:0-5108 GCF_004022805.1 Mesorhizobium sp. M7A.F.Ca.CA.002.04.1.1
AGTTTCCGGTGCGCGCGCCGCCGACGCCGTCGTCGTCGCCGAGCCGGAACCCGCTGAATACGTCAAGATTTGCGACGTCTACGGCGCTGGCTACTTCTACATCCCCGGCACCGAGACCTGCCTGCGCGTCGGCGGCTATGTCCGTTATGACATCGGCGGTGGCGACCTCGGTTCGTTCGATGGTGCAAAAGCCGCGGATCACCAGGATGGTGATGACCACAATACCTGGCTGAAGAATACCCGCTTCACGCTGAAGACCTGGACAGGCCAGGAAACCGAACTCGGCACCTTGAAGACCTACACCGAGACCCGCTTCAACTTCGGCGACGACAACGCCTTCGAGGACGTCAACGCCGCCCACAACCGGGACGTCTCGCTGAACTTCGCCTGGATCCAGCTCGGCGGCCTGCGCGTCGGTAAGGACGAATCGGCCTTCGATACGTTCGTCGGCTACGCCGGCAACGTCATCAACGACACGCTCGTTCCCTACGGCGATTTCGACACCAACGTCGTCCAGTACTACTTCGACGCCGGCAACGGCTTCTCGGCAGTGGTCTCGCTGGAAGAAGGTAACGCCAATGACACGATCGACAGCTATGTTCCGCATGTCGTCGGCGGCGTGAAGTACACGCAGGGCTGGGGCGCCATCACCGGTGTCGTCGCCTATGACAGCAATTACGAAGAAGTGGCCGGCAAGGTTCGCCTGGATGTGAACGTCTCCAACGAACTCTCGCTGTTCATCATGGGCGGCTACGGTTCGGACGACAATCTCAACGATAACCTCAGCAATCATGTCGACGCCAACGGTCGCGGCTTCTACAAGATGTGGGGTGGCAATTGGGCAGTGTGGGGCGGTGGCACCTACAAGTTCAACGAAAAAACCTCGTTCAACGCTCAGGTGTCTGCTGACGATTGGAAGAACGTCGGCGTTGCCGCGAACATCGCTTACGACGTTGTGCCGGGCTTCACGGTCACGGCCGAAGTCGACTACCTCCATGCAGGCCGATTTGGCGATGTCAACTATGTTAACCCATCGTTCACACCGGCCGACAAGAAGAACAGCATCGGCGGCCTCCTCCGCTTCCAGCGCTCGTTCTAATATATTTCGACTTGTCGAAATCGAAAACCCGGCGGGCAACCGCCGGGTTTTTTACGCCGGGTTCCGAGAGACTCGTCAAATGCAGTTGAGCCGCCCCGAGACCGAGCCCCTGCACTTCTTGAAGGTTTGCGAGCGACAATAGCCAGCCGACGAAGCCGAGCCCCGGCAGCTCCGGCAGTCCGGCAGTGCGTGAGTTTTCGCGCCAAGCACTTCGAGCGTGTCGACCAGCAGAATCAATTGACCAACCGAGCGATTGTGTTGGGATCATCGGGTGCGGAATCACGCGCATCCGTAAGCTTCTTCAGCTCTATTTCTCAGCAGTGCCAACCAAATCGAGGAGACGTGCGCGCATGAGCGGAACGCAGGACTGGTCTGAGTTACGTGTCCGCCAAGTCGCCCAAAGCATCGATGAGTGGCTGGATCTCGCCTTCATAATTCTTCCAGCGCTTGACCGACGATTTGTAGATCGGTTGGCGAACCTGCCAGCGACTGGGTGTGTTGACCGAACCATCCCTGTCGAAAAAGCGCAGGCAGGCGTCATCCCAGGGCAGCCCAAGGTAATCGATGAGGCGGCGTGACTGCGCTTCCTGATCGTCGACCAGCGTCTCGTACTGATTTTCGAAGATCAGGTTCGGGAAAACCTCGTTCCAATGCTGCATCAGGCGGTCATATTCTCGATAGTACAGGCCGAGTGTCTTCAGGTCGGTGTTGTAGCTGTGCCCCTCGCCGAATTTCTGGACAAAACAAGAGACGCAATTGTCGATGGCGTCACGACGGCAATGAATGATTCGCGCGTTGGGAAAGAGAACGGCGATAAGACCGATCAGCTCAAAATTATGAGGCATCTTATCCACGATCCGAAGCGCGGCAGGCGCTCGCTCCCTCAGATAGGTCAGGTGCTCTTCGGCCAGTGTTCCGGACAGGTGTTCTGTGATCGACGCCATCGCATGGTTTAGCCTCCCGGCCGATGACTTTCTGAGGTCGATCGCATTCGCGACTCTTCTGAGTTTGCTTAGTTCCCCTGCGCCATGGACATCGGGATGACTTGCGCAAATTTGTTCCGTGAGTGTCGTTCCCGAGCGCGGCATGCCGACCACGAACACAGGAACTTCCGAAGGATTTCCGTAACCCGACCTGGCAGCCAGCATCTCAGGCGTGAAGGTCTCAATCAGTGAATCTACCCACCGACGGTATTGGTCGATATCGAAGTAGCGGCCCGAGGCCTGTTTGGCCTTGTTGAAATGGCCGAATGCATCCTTATAGCGCTTGAGGTCGTTCAGCACCTTGCCGGCCGCCAGATGGAGCTTCTCTACGCCGTCCAGATCAAGCTTGGGATTGCCGAGTTCACCAACGATGGATTGTAGTTCCTTTGGCTCTTCGGTGAACTTTTGCGTCTGTACAAGGTCGTTGTAGGCAGTCGGCATTGCGATGCGACGTTCGATTGCTTCTTTAAGAAAGGCGGCGGCCTCGTCCATGCGCCCCAGGCTGCTGAGCGCGCTGGCCAGTCCTATCCGCACTTTGGGATGATCGCGGTTGATCTTCAGCGCCTTCTCATAGAGCGGCAAAGCCATGTCGGGTTTATCAAACTGGATATAAGCGTCCCCCAATGCACAAAGCGCTTCGATGAGACCTGGCTGCAACTCCAAGGCATACTGCATATGCTCGATTGCCGGTGAATATTCACTGACCTTCACATAGGCCGAAGCCAAACCAAGGTGGTAGTAGGGGTTTTTTGGTTCCTCGCCGATCGCTCGTGCGAAATATCGCAAGGCCGCCTCATCGTCGTAGCCCAGGCACACGGTCCCCAAAATATACAGGGCGAGCGGATGGTTAGGCGTGCGCGCCAGCACCCGAAGGCATAGGTCCTGAGCCTCGTTAAGCCGCTTGGCCTGCTGAAACTGATACGCCTGCTCCAGCAACGCATCGTCTGCCTGCGCAGGCGAAAGCGAATTTGCGTTGCGCAGATTTGGCTGCGGGAATTTGGGTTTCGGCCCGGTTTGGACCTTGAGGTGCTTTGACCAGGCAGGCGGCAGACGGTTGTTCATCACGTCTCGCTAGCAAAAGCGGCCGAAAGAATCCAGCGTTACGGATCTGCCCAGCGGCAACTTGCACCGACCCATCCGGCGCGCTAGCAAGAAGGCCCTTTCAAGCGAGCTTCCACCATGCATCAGCGCCCTCCCCTCATGCCGCTCATCGCAGCGCTTCCCTCGACGGTGCCGTTTGTCGGCCCCGAAGCGCAGGAGCGCGAGCGTGGCCGCGCTTTTCGCGCCCGCATCGGCGCCAATGAGAGCAGCTTTGGTCCCTCGCCGCGCGTCATCGCCCGCATGGCCGAGATCGCCGGCGACATGTGGATGTATTGCGATCCCGACAATCACGATCTGAAGGTGGCGGTAGCCGCGCATCACGGCGTAAAAGCAGAGAACGTCGTTGTCGGCGAAGGCATAGATGGCCTGCTCGCCCTGGTGGCACGCATGTATGTGGCGCCCGGCGATGCTGTGGTCACCTCGCTCGGCGCTTATCCGACCTTCAACTTCCACATCGCCGGTGTCGGCGGACGACTGGTGACGGTCCCTTACGAGAACGACCGGGAAAGCCTGGATGGCCTGCTGGCGGCGGTGCACAGGGACAAGGCCCCGCTGGTCTATCTCTCCAACCCCGACAATCCGATGGGCAGTTGGTGGGAGGCGAGCGAGATCATCCGCTTCATCGAGGCGCTGCCGGAAACCACCATGCTGGTGCTCGACGAGGCCTATGGCGAACTCGGGCCGGCCTCGGCGCTGCCGCCGATCGATATCTCCAGGCCAAACGTCATCCGCATGCGCACCTTCTCGAAGGCGTACGGGCTGGCGGGCATACGCTGCGGCTATGCGATCGCTGAGGCCCAGGTGATCCGCGACTTCGAGAAGATCCGCAACCATTACGGCGTCAGCCGCATGGCGCAGATCGCCGGCGTCGAGGCGCTCGCCGATCAGCACTATCTGCAAAGCGTGGTGGCGCGGGTCGCGGCCGGCCGCCGACGCATCGCCGGCATTGCCGAGGCGAACGGGCTGAAGCCACTGGCGTCGGCGACCAATTTCGTCACCATCGATTGCTGCGGCGATGGCGCCTTCGCGCTGAAAGTTCTGCAAGCCCTGCTGTCACGCGACGTCTTCATCCGCAAGCCGATGGTGCCACGGCTCGACCGCTGCATCCGCGTCAGCGTCGGCCTCGATCACGAGCTCGACATTTTTGCCGAGGAACTTCCCGGTGCTTTGGCGGCAGCGCGGGGTAATTAGGATACCGCTGGCGCGCAACCGGCAGCAAAAGCCGCCTACAAATCCATTTCCCAGGTCTGGCCGGTCAGATCCTTGCCGAAGCTGCGGTGGTGCTCCTGCGAGACCAGCCTGAAGCCGGCACGTTCGTAGATCGCGCGCGCCGCAACGAGGATGTCGTTGGTCCACAGAACTAGCTTGGCGTAGCCGCAAGCCCGGGCCTGGTTCACGCATTCCGCCACCAGTCGTTTGCCGATGCCGAAGCCGCGCGCCGACGCCTCGACATGCAGCATTCTCAGCTTGGCCACCTTATCATCCTGATGAACCAGGAACACCGCGCCGACCGGCTGACCACCGCGCTCGGCGATCCAGCAGAAATCGCGGCCGGGCACGAAATTGCGAATGAAATCGGCGCCGATCTCGGCGAGCATGGCCTCGAACTCGATCGTCCAGCCATATTCCTCGGCATAAAGTTGGGCCTGGCGCTGCACGACCCAGCCGACATCGCCGACGCGGTGCGGCCGCAACGTCACCTCGCCGCTTTCACGGGTGGGATCACCCAGCAATTCCCCCGCCTTGCGCAAGGCGCTGCGCAGTTCATGCAACCTGTCGTCGGGTACGCTTTCGATCAGCCGCGCCGTATCCCGATCGGCCGCCGCCTGCAGCCTGGCAAGCGCTGCCTCGCCCCTTGCGGTCAGCGAGAGGACCCTTCGGCGCCGGTCAGCCGGGTCCGTTCTGGCCTCGGTCAGCCCCTGGCC
>NZ_RZPL01000403.1:0-5104 GCF_004022805.1 Mesorhizobium sp. M7A.F.Ca.CA.002.04.1.1
GGGACCAAGTGACGGAGCGCCCGCCAAGGGCGCTTCGATCACCCTCGGCCCGGTTGCCGCTGTTATCACAGCGGTCGGCTCCAGCGCGTGGAGCAAGGTGCTGGAAATGGGTCATGTCGTCATTTCGTTCAACGGCGCTACCGAGGCCGAGAGACCGGGCGAGATCTGTGCGTCGCAAGTCGATCCGCAAGCGCTCGTGGCCGCCCTGAAGACCGGCGCGATCATCACCATCGCCGCCTGACAGCATTCGCGCCGCGGCCCATGTTGGGAGCGGCGCCCAAAACCAGAGTATTTGCCATGGAACGCTCGACCATCGTCAGAGTGCATGAAGGTTTGCACGCCCGTCCCGCGACGCGGTTCGTGAAGCTCGCCAAGGGCTTCGAATCCGACGTCGAACTGATCAAGGACGGCAAGGCGGTCAGCGCCAAGAGTTCGGTCAAGCTGATGCTGCTGGCGGTCAAGGAGAACCAGGAAGTCACGGTGCGGGCGAATGGCGCCGATGCCATCGAGGCGCTCGAGGCGCTGATCGGCTATCTCGAGAATCCGCGGGCCGGCCTCGATGATGAAGCGGAAGCGCAGAGCCCAGCCAACGATGCCGGGCAGGAAGCGGCACCCGCGCCGGGATCCGTGCCGGCGGCACCTGGCGGGGCAAACCGCTTGCGTGGCGTGGCCGCCAGCGAAGGTTTCGCCATCGGCCCGGCCTTTGCGCATTTCCCACCCGATATCGCCGGACAGGGCCGCATGTTGCGGGCCGAGGAGATAAAAGGCGAGATCGACAGGTTCCGCACGGCTGTCGGCGCGGTCCAGGCCCGCATGGATCATGCGTTGGCGCAGGACAGCCTGTCGGCTGGAGACCGCGGCATCGTCGCCGCGCTGCGCGATATCGCCGCCGACGACAGCCTGACTGGTGAGGCCGAGGGCCTGATCAAGGGCGGCAACGACGCGGTTTCCGCCGTCATCACCGCCGCCTCCACCATTGCCGCCGAATTCAGCGCCGTCGACGATCACTATCTCAACGCGCGGGCAGATGATGTCCACGCCGTTGGGCGGCAGATTTGCCTGGTGTTGCTGGGCCAAGACGATGTCAGCCTCGAAAACATCCCCGAAGGGGCTATCCTGATCGCCGACGACATCGGCGCCTGGGATCTGGCACGCGCGCCGCTGAAGCGTATCGGCGGCGTGGTGTGCGGCCATGGCGGCGCCACCTCGCACATCGCCATCATCGCGCGCTCGCACGGCATTCCGGCAGTGCTCGGCCTCGGCGACCAGGTCAATGCCTTGCGTACCGCGCGAGACGTCGCGCTCGACGGCAATGCCGGCCATGTGATCATCGACCCCGACGAGGCGACCCGTGCCGATTTCGCCGGCCGCGTCGAAGCGGCGGCAAAGGAGCGCGCCGGGCTGACCGTCTTCAAGACGGTGACGCCGAAGCTCGCCGACGGCAGGATCATCGAGGTGGCGGCCAATATCGGCTCACTCGAGGAAATCGAAGCGGCGCAAGAGGCTGGTGCCATGGGCATCGGCCTGTTCCGCACCGAGCTTTTGTTCATGCGCCATATGCATCTGCCCTCGGAAGACATGCAGGCCGAGACCTATGCGGCGCTGGCCAAGGCTTTTGCGCCTTATCCGGTCATTGTGCGCACGCTCGACATCGGCGGTGACAAGCCGATTGCCGGCATCGAATTTCCCGACGAGGAGAATCCCTTCCTCGGCTGGCGCGGCATCCGCATGTGTCTCGACCGGCCCGACATCTTCAAGCGCCAACTGCGGGCGCTGCTGCGCGCAGCCGTGCACGGCAACATCAAGGTGATGCTGCCGATGGTGTCCGACCTCTCGGAGGTCAGGCAGACGCGCGTGCTGGTCGACGAATGCACGGCCGAGCTGAAAGCCGAAGGCGTGCCGCACGCATCATTCGATCTCGGCGTCATGATCGAAACCCCGGCCGCCGTGCTCATCGCCCCGGCGCTGGCCAAGGAGGTCGCTTTCTTCTCGATCGGCACCAACGATCTGACCCAGTACATCATGGCCGCCGACCGGCTCAATCCGACCGTCGCCAAGCTCAACGATGTCACCAATCCGGCCGTCATATCGGCGATCGAAATGACGGCAAAAGCCGGCGTCGCCGCCGGTATCATGGTCGGCATGTGCGGTGAGGCGGCCGGCCGTCCGGATCTGATTGCGACCTTCGTGAAGATGGGGCTGACCGAACTCTCGATGAGCCCGGCTTCGATCCAGCGCGCCAAGAAAGCGATCATGGCCATGGCCGCTGAAGGCTAGCCCAGGCCGGCTGACTACGGCAGATGGGCAAGCAAGGTGGCGAAGACCGGTGTCAGCTCAGCGATCGGGTTTGCCTTGGCGCAAGCCTGAACGATGCGATCGTGGCGAATATCCGCCGCCAGGATCGCGATCTCCAGCATGTCCGGCTCCGGCGCGCCGTCGCTGCCGGTGGTCGCCAGGCCGCAGGCCAAAGCGAGCGGCGCCAGGCAGCTTATGTCGAGCGCCCGGCCGCCCGCCGGCGTTCCCGGCACGGTCTCGGCAAAGCGAACGGGACGCTGATTGAGGCACTCGACCAGCAGCGCCGAGCAGGTGGCCGCGATTGCCTGCAGTCCGGCACCCGGCGCGGCCAATGCGGCCAGGAGATCGCCATGCCGCTTGCGCATCGTGGCATGGACGGCCGCGAAATCGGCTTCGTGGATGCGGGCATTGTCGATGTTCAGGCCGGCAAGCACCGCTTTGGTCAGATAATACATATCGCGCCGGAACAGGCGCTCGGCGTCCAGTTGGCGATCCTCGTTGCCGACCGGGAAATAGGTGCCGAGGCCCTTCACCGTGGTGCCGTCCACCTTGATCGGGCGCTCATGCGGGACGAAAGCTTCGGCGATCGACAGTGCTTCGTCGACGGCACTCGCGGCATGGCTGAGCAGGCCTTCGATGCCCTTGCCTGGAAACGGCGGCAGATGGCTGGTTGCTTCGCGCAGGATGCTGGCATCGCCGCTGCCGTCATGGCGGCTCTGGCGGATGATTTCGCGGACTTCCCGCAGCCGGTCCTTCAGATTGACGCGGACATCTTCGGAGATTTGTCGGAGCATCGCGGATCGCCTTGAAATTTGCTGCGGATAGCCGACCGGGGCAGCCGCCACTCTCTACATTGTTCCTATCGATAGGTAGATCAATAGGCGATACTAGACCAGCATGCAGAATCGGCGGCGGCGCCCTCGTCCGTCGCCGCAGGGGGAGAGACAGACTTGGGCAGACGACGACAGGGCGAAAGCGAAGACGGTCGAGGCGAGGCAACCGAGCAGGTCGCCAGCGAAAGCCGGACGGATCGCCTCAGGATTCGCGCCGCCTGGATGTATTTCGTCGAACAGATGACGCAGAACGAGATCGCCGACGTGCTCGGCGTCGGTCGCGTCACCATCGTGCGCATGCTGGCGGATGCCCGGGCGCGCAACGAAGTGAAGATCACCATCGAGAGCGAATTGTCGGAAATCGTGCGGCTTGAGCGCGCATTGGAGAAGACGTTCGGGCTGCAGCAGGCGCTGGTGGCGCCGCTTTCGGCAGCCGATGCCGATCCCATACCAGCGATCAGTGCCAAAACCGGCAGCTTCCTGTCGGACACGATGAAGTCCGGCATGCGGGTCGGTGTCGGCTGGGGGCAGACGCTGTTCTCGAGCCTGCCTTTCATCAGCGCCAAGTCGCTCACCGACTTCAAGGTGATTTCGCTGCTTGGCGGTGTCGGCGTCGTGCGCCGGGTCAACCCAGCCGAGTTCGCCTGGCGCTTCGCTCAGATATTCCAGGGCGACGGCTATCTGATGCCGACACCAGCCGTGGTCGACAGCGTCGAGACCAAGATCGCCCTGATCGAGCGCTGCGGCCTGCAGGAGATTTTCGAAATGGCCGACGTGCTCGATGCCGTTCTGCTGAGCGTCGGCGGGATCGCCTCGGCCACCACCTTCTCTCGTGGTGGCTTCCTCAAGGAGGCGGATCGGGAGGCCCTGCTTGCGCGTGGCGCCGTGGGTGACCTCCTGTTCCATTTCTTCGACCGCAACGGCGATCTGGTCGACCACCCCGTCAACAGCCACGTGATGTCGGTGGATGTCGACCGTCTGCGCAAGGCACCGATCCGCATCCTCACCTCCGGTGGCGAGGAGAAAACCGAAGCGCTGCTCGGCGCCATGACCCTCATCGCCCCAACCATCCTGATCACCGACGAGGAGAGCGCGCGGCGCATGCTGGAAGCGGTCAGCGGAAGCTGAAGCTGTCCATGATGTAGTCCGGCCAGGCCTGCTGTTCGTCGAAAACAGCGGCGAGATCCGGTGTGTCCGCCAGTATTCCGCTCAGCACCAGCGCGGTGGCGATGCCGGTGCTGTTTCCCCCCGATATGTCGTGTTCGACGCTGTCGCCGACGCAGACCACGGTGCCACGGTCCGGCTCGCCGGCCAGCGCCAGCGCGGCGTTGAAAATCGCCGTGTCGGGCTTGCCGATGCGGGTAACGCTGCCGCCCAGGCTTTCGTAGAGATCGGCCAGCCGGCCGGCGCCGAAGCGAGGGCCAACGGCCGTCAGCATGATGATGTCGGGATTGGTGCAGAAACACGGCACCCGCCGCTCCGCCGCCGGCGCGAACAGCCTGCGATAATGGTCAAGGTCAAAGCGGTCACCCTCGCTGGCCGCGATCAGCACCAGCTCGGCCTCATCGCCGGACCCGGTCAGCGCAAATGGCAGGCCTTCGATCGCGGAGCGGTCATTGTCGCGGCTGATCAGCAGGCATTTTGTCCCCGGGCGCAGCTTTCCCGACGCCGCCATCTCCCCAAAGGATCGCCACGCCACCTCGCCGGAAGAAACGAAATGATCCCAGCTTCCCGGTTCGAAGCCGAGTTTCATGAGCCGGCTTTCATTGGGTTGAGCCCGCCTGCCGGAGTTCGAAACCAGCACCACGGTCTTGCCGGCGCGTTTCAGCGCCGATAGCGCTGCCGCCGCGCCTGGATAGGGCCGCGTGCCGTCGTGCAGCACGCCGAACTGGTCGAGCAGGAACACATTATAGCGCTCCGCCAGCGGCCCGAGGCCGTCGAGACGTTCGATCGTTTTCGCGCTCATAGGAGTCCTG
>NZ_RZPL01000404.1:0-5103 GCF_004022805.1 Mesorhizobium sp. M7A.F.Ca.CA.002.04.1.1
CCAACGGCAGTATCGCTATAGGCGGATTGAAGCTGACCTCGGGCGCGCTGACCGCAGACGGGCAAGCCAGCCTTGCCGACAACAAGGTGGCCGCCGACATCAAGGGTGCGCTGAGCGATATCTCGCTGCTGTCGAAAGACGCCAAGGGCGCCATCGCTTTTGCGTTGAACGCGCAGGGCCCGGCCGCGGCGCCGGACCTGTCGTTGACCATCGACAGCGACCGCCTTCTCGTGGCGGCGCGAGAGATCACCGGGCTGAAGCTGACCGCCACCGGCAAGGCCGATGCCGCCAATCCGGCGGCGAATGTGCAGCTGACCGGCAATGTCGCCGGCCAGGCGCTGCAAGGTAGTGCCGTGCTGGCGACGGCGGACGGCAAGAGCGCCATCAATGGCCTGCTGCTGTCGCTCGGCAAGAACAGGATTTCCGGCGATCTGGCGCTGGATGAAAAGTTCGTGCCGGTCGGCACCATCGCGCTCGACCTGCCCGATATCGGCCCGCTGGCAGCACTTGCCCTGGAGAAGGCCGAAGGCGATGTGCGCGGCACGATCGCCTTTTCGAAGAACGGCAATGCGCCACAGGTCGCAATCAAGGCGGCGACAGCATCGATTACGCGCGGCGACCTGCAGGCGAAAGCCGTCTCGATCGATGCGCTGGTCGCCAACTATCTGGCGGCGCCCGTGATCTCCGGAAAGATCCGCGCCGACACCGTCACGTCGGGCGGCACCGTGATCAGCGGCATCGATGTCGACTTGAAGCGCGACGGCGACTGGACCGGCTTCTCCGGCGGCGCAACCGTCAAGGGCATTCCGGCACAGGCCGCCGGCCGGGTGAAAGTGGCCAACGGCACGACGACCATCGAGCTTGCCTCCGGCCAGGCGACTGTCCAGGGCATCAAGACGGCCATCGCCCAGGCCTCGACCGTCAGCATTGCCAACGGCACAACGACGCTGGACCGGCTCGTGCTCAACCTTGGCGGTGGGACGGCGACGGTGACCGGCAAGGTCGGCACGGCGCTCGACATCAATGCGACGCTGGCGCGGGTGCCGATGTCGCTCGCCAACAGTTTCTCGCCGGGGCTCGACGCCGCCGGTTCGATCTCAGGCACGGTCAAGGTGACGGGTGCGCCGGCGAACCCCGCCATTGTCTTCAACCTCGACGCGGCCGGCGTGCGGACCTCGCAGACGCGCGGTGCCGGTGTCGGTGCGGTGAGTGTCTCCTCGTCGGGCACCTTCGGCGGCAACAAGCTGACCTTCAATGCCAATGTCGGCGATGGCGCCGGCCTTGGCCTCAAGGGCGGCGGCACCGTGACAACGGCCGGCACGCCGTCACTGGTGCTCGACTTCAATGGCGTCGTGCCGTTCGGCCTGCTCAGCCAGAAGCTGGCCGCGCAGGGTCTGTCTTTGTCTGGAACCGCCAATGTCAACGTGCAGGTGCGCGGTCCCGCGACATCGCCCGTCCTCGGCGGCAGCATCAGCACCTCGGGTGCGCGCCTTGTCGATGCGCGCTCCGGCCTCGCCGTCAACGATCTCGCCGCCGATGTCTCGATTGCCGGCGGCGTCGCCAGGATCAACCGGCTGACCGGAACGCTGTCGACGCGCGGCAGCCTGTCGGCCAGCGGCACGGTCGGCATCAACCCGGCGCAGGGTTTCCCGGCCGACCTGTCGATCAAGCTGGTCGACGGCCGCTATACGGACGGCAGGGTGGTGACCGCCAATCTCGGCGGCGACCTGACGATCAAGGGACCGCTGACCTCCGCACCGGTCATCGCCGGTACCGTCAATCTCGCCAAGACGGTGATCACCGTTCCCGACAAATTGCCGGGCTCGCTGGCGGCGCTCGACGTCAAGCACAAGAACGCGCCGGGCGCGGTCAAGGCGCAGGACAAGGCGCTGCGGCCGCCGACGACCAGCGGCAAGGGCGGCGGTAGCGGCCTTGCGCTCGATGTCACGGTCAACGCGCCGAATCAGATCTTCATCCAGGGCAGGGGCGTTGATGCCGAACTTGGCGGCTCGCTGAAGCTGACCGGCCCGGCCTCGTCGCCGCAAGCGGTCGGCACCTTCACCTTGCAGCGCGGACGACTGTCGATCCTCGGCAAGCGGCTGACCTTCACCGAAGGCACGGTCGGGTTTTCCGGCTCGCTGGTGCCCTATCTCAATTTGACGGCGACCACGACGACGACCAGCGCCACCGTCACCATCGTGGTGTCGGGCGAAGCGACCAATCCGAAGTTCACCTTCTCCTCGGTGCCGGCGCTGCCCGAGGATGAGGTGCTGGCGCAATTGATCTTCGGCCGCTCGATGTCGAACCTGTCGCCGCTGCAGATCGCCCAGCTCGCCGAAGCGGCGGGGCAGCTGGCCGGCGTCGGCGGCTCGACGTCGCTGCTGGAAAACCTGCGCAGCGCAATTGGCGTCGACGATCTCGACGTCACCACCGACGACCAGGGCGGCACGGCGGTTTCGGCCGGCAAATACCTCAACGACCGCACCTATGTCACCATCCAGAAGGGCGACAAGCCTGGCTCGGGCAAGGCGACGATCGACCTCAATGTCGGGCGCGGCGTCAAGCTGCGCGGCGAGGCCAACGATGCCGGCGAAGCCAAGGGCGGCATCTTCTACGAGAAGGAATACTGACAGTCCGGCGGGGCTTTTGGCCTCATGGTGGATCGATTCTGGTGCTGTGCGGGCCAGAGTAAATGTCTCAGTTTAATCGACTATCGCGATTCCAGAAGAATCCGTCGGACAGTAGCAAATTTGCGCCAAGACTGTCGTTATCACGCGAACCGCTCCCCTTTCAAAGTTGCACATTCCCTAACATGTTCTCAATCCACGCCGTCTTTGACATCATGGCCTGGATGCGGAATGTTAAAAGGCGGAAAGCCAACAATGGGAGTTAAGTCATGACAATTTATAAGAGTAATGGCGATCGCGTTCCGGATCACATCCTGGCCATGGCCGAAGAAGCCAAGGCAGGCAAGGTGGACCGCCGCGAATTCCTGGCCATGGCCAGCGTCTTCGGCGCATCGACGGCAATGGCTTACGGCTTGCTCGGCCTCGCCGATCCGACGCCGGCGAAGGCCGAAGAGGTAAAGGGCAAGAAGGGCGGCACGCTGAAGATCGCCCAGTGGATCAAAGATCCCAAGGACCCGCGCAAGGCCGACTGGTCGGAAATCGCCAATGCCGAGCGCCAGGCGCTCGAGCCGCTGGTCAAGTACACCTCCGAATACACGTTTCGCCCCTATCTGCTGGAAAGCTGGGACGTCAACGACGACGCCACGCAGTATACGCTGCATGTGCGCAAGGGCGTCACCTGGTCGAATGGCGATGCCTTCACCGCCGATGACGTCATCTTCAACCTGAAGCGCTGGGCTGACAAGAAAGCCGAAGGCAATTCCATGCCCGGCCGTCTCGGCTCGCTGGTCAAGGACGACAAGCTCGACGAGAGCGCCGTGACCAAGCCGGACGACCACACGGTCGTGCTTAAGCTCAGCAAGCCGGACATCGCGCTGATTCCGAACATGTGCGACTATCCCGGGCTGATCGTCCACAAGACCTTCGATGAGAAGGGCGGCGACTTCAAGGCCTGCCCGATCGGCACCGGTCCGTTCGAACTCGTCTCCTACGATGTCGGTCAGAAGGTGGTCTACAAGCGCCGCACCGATGACAAGTGGTGGGACGGCGAAGTGTTCCTCGATGGCCTGGAATTCATCGACTACGGCACCGATCCGGCAGCCATGGTCAGCGCTTTCGAGGCCGGCGAAGTGCACACCAACTTCGAGACTTCGGCCGACTATGTGTCGATCCTCGACGGCATGGACCTGGTGAAGTCGGAAATCGTCACCGCGTCGACCATCGTCTGCCGCACCAACGTCAACAACAAGCCCTATGGCGACCAGAAGGTGCGCAACGCGCTGCAGCTTGCGGTCGACAACAATGTCGTCTTGCAGCTCGGCTACGGCAATGCCGGCTCGGTCGCCGAAAACCACCATGTCTGCTCGATCCATCCGGAATATTACGAGCTGCCCAAGGTTGCCCGTGATCCGGCCAAGGCGAAGGCGCTGATGGCGGAAGCCGGCCAAGCCGACTTCGAACACGAGCTGATCACCGTCGACGAAGACTGGCATAAGAACACCGGCGATGCGATCGCCGCCCAGCTGCGCGACGCCGGCATCAAGGTGAAGCGCACCGTTCTGCCGGGTTCCACGTTCTGGAACGACTGGACGAAGTATCCGCTGTCGATGACCAACTGGAACATGCGTCCGCTCGGCGTCCAGGTTCTGGCCATCGCCTATCGCACCGGCGAGGCCTGGAACGAGGCCGGCTGGTCGAATCCGGACTGGGATGCCAAGCTCAATGCGGCGCTCGCCGTTGCCGACGCCGCCAAGCGCAAGGACATGATGAAGGACATCGAGCAGATACTGCAGGATTCCGGCATCATGATCCAGCCGTACTGGCGCAAGCTCTACAGCCACTCGGTGAAGGCGGTGCAGAACTACAAGATGCACCCGACCTTCGAGCGCGACTACGGCAAGGTCTGGCTCGACCAGGCTTGATATCGCATCGACATGGAGGGAAGGGGCTCGCTCCCTTCCCTCGCTCTTTGCATTGTCCGTCCCTGCTGGTCCGCACATTCTCAAAAAAGTTGCGGACTCGCGGGCAAGGCCATGCAACAAAAACAGGGTTGATCGCATCCGAAGGCCTGTTTGACAGCCAGCCCCGCCGGTCACGGCAGGGTTGGCTTTCATAGCCGGCTCAAACCCCAACCCATCGGCAGGGGGCCGCCATGCTTTCCTTCGTTATCAGGCGTCTTGGCACCATGGCATTGACGATGCTGTGCCTGACCATGGTCGTCTTCTTCCTGATCAACCTCGAACCCAATCTGAAGAAGCTGGCGATCAGCCAGACCGAAATGCATACGTCGGCCGAGCAGCTCGAGAGCTGGCTGGTCAACCATGGCTACCGGCAGAACTTCTTCGTCCGCTACGGCCAGTGGCTTGGTGTCTTGCCCAAGCAGCCGGTAACCGACCCGGCGACCGGCAAGCCGGCGCAGCGTTTCTCCTTCTGCAACGATCCGCTCGTGCCGACCTTTGCCGGCGTTTTCCAGGGC
>NZ_RZPL01000405.1:0-5100 GCF_004022805.1 Mesorhizobium sp. M7A.F.Ca.CA.002.04.1.1
ATCGTCGTCGGGCGAACTTCCGTTTCTCATCGTCTCCGGTGAATTTGGGGTCAACGAACCTCTGAATGAGTTTAGCCGCGCTGTCACAAGCAGTGGGGCTAGAGTGGTCGTATTCGACTCGCAGGGGGGTAGTATCGGAAGTGCAATGCAACTTGGACGTATGATCCGGGCAGCCGGCCTTGACACGCTTCAAGTCCGGCAGTTGCAGTGCGCGTCGGCTTGCTCCTTGGCTTTCATGGGTGGCGTTCGCCGTGTTGCCGATCCGGGCTCTATTGGTGTTCACCGCTCATCCTTCGCCCCAGAGAGCGGGATGTCTACCGACGAGGCTGTGGCGAACGTTCAAGCCGTAACTGCCGATATCATGTCCTACATGTCCGAGATGGGCGTGGACCCCAAGTTGATGGCCGTAGCATTGAGTTACGACAGGTCTGATATGCGATATCTCTCCGCCAGTGAGATGGCTGAACTGCGCGTAACCAACATTTCCACCACGCCGCCGTCCGTTGACACGTCGCGTGTGTCGCCAATGCCCACTCCGGCCCCGGCTGAAGCCAGCGCAGACGAGCGGCAGCTAGAGAGCGCGGCGGTAGCATTTATCAAGGGGCTCATCGAGCACCATGGCGACAACGCAGATTTGGCGATCGCTCAGGTTCAAAATTCGTATGCTGGCATCGTCGATTATTACGGAAAGCCAACGGACCTAAGCTCGATCATCGCCGACAAGAGAAGCTATTTCCAACGATGGCCGGAACGGGGATACAATCTCCACGACGAGAGCGTCATAGTCACCTGTGCCAATGAGCGATGCATGGTGTCGGGCACTTACGACTGGGTCGTCCGCAGCCTGCCAAGGCACAAGCAGGCAAAAGGTGTGGCGCGGTTCAGCTACACGATTGCGATTGGGCAGATCCCCAAGATCATCGCTGAGACCAGCAAAGTTATGCGCTAGCGCAGTACAACGTCCGCGAGGGGAAGCGACGACTATCTTAGCCAACCGCAGCGAAGGCCTTCTCCGTCGCCTCAGTTGCAACCCTAAGCCGCCCCTCTTCGCCACCGTAGTTGTCCCCAGCGCCGCCCCCTGAGTGGCCCATGATCGACCGCTTGAGCTTCTCGGGGACCCAAGCGATCACCAGCAAGTCCTCCATTCGGTGGCGCAACGAGTGAGCGGCCCCAGGCAGAACCGGACTGGATCAGAGCGAGTTAGCCTTCTCAAGCGCCCGTCTGGCCATCTCAAGTCTTGCCTCGTCGCCACCGTAGTCCTCCCCAACGCTGCCTGAGGAATGGCCCAGAACAATGTCTTGGTCCGACTTCGTGACGCCGGCCAAGCGTAGGCGATCCTTCATGAGGTGGCGAAGCGAGTGGGTGGTAGCCTTCGGGTCCGTTACACAAGCCCGAACGTGCTTTCCCAAAGCAGCAGACGCTGAGGACGCACCCTTGGGCCTGCCGTAGGTTGGGAACAGCATCGCCGCGTTGCCCGCCGCAGCTTTGGCTTCTGTTGCAGCGTCCAATGCGTCCCCGATCAAGGGCACGTTACGGCGCGACACTGCATTCTTAATGCGGCGGTCGTCATGCCACTCGACCGTGATGTGCGGGATGGCATGTTCGAGATGCACGTCTGCGACCCGCAGACCCGAGACCTCGGCGAGGCGACATCCAGTCCCTTTAAGAATGCGCCAGATGTGCTGGAGGTCGGTCTTGGCGTGTGACACAAGGCGGCCCGAGATGGCGGCAGCCTCATCAAGGGTGAAGGGCCGGCGTTTGTCTTTATCAGGCTCTGCCTTGTCCTTGGGCGCGGCCTCCAAGTTCATGAAGGGATTGGTGACCCCGGTGAGGTCAAATTCTCTGATGGCGTGGTTGATCATCGCACGGACCACATTCAAGTAGCGGTCCACGGACGACGCTTTGCGGCCATCGAGCATGTGGTCCCTGACCTCTTTGGCGTCTTCCCGCTTGAGGTTGCTTAGTGTCCTGTCCTTGCCAAGCGCCGCGCTGACGAGCTTGAACACTCGCTCAAGCTCCATCTTCTTTGTTTCGTCGGTGCCAACCTTCTCTTTGAGGTACAGCCTCCTGGCATCTTCCAAGGTCGGGGCATGGCGCTGTTGATTTTGACCAAGGACAAGGGCGTGGATCAGGGCGCGGTCCGCCGACTCTATGCCAACGGGATTGCCTCGGTCGTCCACTGGATATTTCTCAGCAATCTGCTCCGCGATCAGCTCCCGAGCTAGCGCCTCGGGGTCATCCTCGTCCTCTGGACCGGTCCATTCGGGGTCGAGACTGAGCGCGCGAAGGCGTGTGCGGTTCAGCCTATGGTGCTCAAAGTCGGTCAAGGTGGGGGTGCCAACCAAGCTGCCTAGGGTTTGCGCATCGTGCGGCCGCGACCAAAGGCGCAACTGCTGCTCTGCCTGGGCATGCACCTTGGGGTAGGCCTTCAGTGCTTGATGTTCGGTCGCCCCGAGCGGGACCAGGATTTCCAACTTGCCCGCAGCGGCCTGGAGCTTCTTCGGAATTTTCCGCCGATAACGCCAGCCGGCGACGCCTCGTTTCTGTATGTGCTTCACGTCAATCTTCATAGCTCAGTGTACCCCGCAGTGTATCGCGCGGTGTATCTCTGGGGAAGCGGAAACCCTTGTAGTCCTTGGGTTTCAAGACTTTTCTGGATTAAGTGGCTCCCCGGGCCGGAGCCATGTCAAATAGAATATTAGATAAAATCAGTAATTTAACGGGTTTCTGTATCGCAATTTGTATAGCAATATGGTTAGCAAAGTTCGGTCTCTCTCAGGGTTAGATTTTGAATCCAGTTGCAAACTCTATGGGCCTGTTTGAGCCCGTTGGCCTTCCGGATTGGAGGTGGCCCCAGATGCCTGCCTACAATGGCTTCACTCATGAGGAGCGAGTTCGCGGCTGGCAATTGATACACCACTTCACCGACAAGGGCTTGCTGCAAAAGCCCCAGCGTTGCTCGATCTCGGGCTCCACAGAGAGCCTTCAAACCCACTGCGAGAACTACTATTCTCCATGGTCGCCATATCCGATTAGCCGGCCAATTCACACGGCCTTGCATCGCCGGTTCCGGCAACCTGATCCTTGGAACCGGATCGTAGATAGATACGCCGTAACTGGAGAGGAGTGGTTTTGTGCCCTCGCCACGCAGCCATTTGACTTGGCCGCGATGCTACGTGCCCAGCAGGGGGCTCATATCGTCGACGTTTTCCGAAGAGCGCCTTTCCCTCCGAACAATATTGCCGGTGTCCAGCGCAGCTAACACGGCCGGCCACGACCCTATCGCGAAGCGTGGGGTTGGTATGCAAATAGTTTGTGCCTACTAAGATTCACAAGGGTCTAAGAAATTCATCTCATGCACGTTGCTCGCTCGCTGTCAGCGTCAATCCGGCTGTCTTGGAGATCGCGCACCAGCGCAAAGATCTTGGCGGTATCCATGAGTTCAACGAGATTGACGCGGCGCTCGCCGCTTTCGATGTCTGCAAAGAATGGCTGATCGCTGCCGAGGACTTAGGCGACTTTTTTGCCCTTGCTAGCGCCGCTGCAATCATTCTGTGGCATTCGGAGTGAACCGACTCCAGTGATCAACCCGGCGCTTGTCTGAATCAATCCATCCTGTTCATATGGCCCGCGATTCTCGGGTGGGCACCCAATGACCAACTATACACACTATCACAGCAAATATTTCGCCAACCGTATCATGCTGGAGGGCCGATCCGACGAAGCCTTCGCCAAGTCTCTTTCCACCGCTCGCGTCGACATGAAGCCGCATCAGGTCGAAGCCGCACGCTTCGCGCTGCATTCTCCGCTGTCAAAAGGGGTGATCCTTGCCGATGAGGTCGGGCTTGGCAAAACGATCGAAGCCTGTTTGGTCATCGCGCAGAAATGGGCCGAGCGCGCAAGACGCTCGGTTCGTCCGTCGCTGCCATCACCATGTTTCTGGAAAATGTCATTGGCAGGCTTCGGAAGAACCAAGTGGCCGATGAGAGCGTCGTTGAAGACATCGACGACACGGCGGAGGTCGGCGAGGAAATCGCGGACGACGCTATGTTGGCTGCGGAGAATGGTCAGGGCGAAAAAGACGACGAGGGCGACGCATCGTCCGATGCCATCGATCCGAAGAAACTGGCCGCCGAGATAGCAGAGCTTGACGGCTACCTTGCCCTTGCTCGTTCCATCGGCTCTAACTCGAAAGGCGACAAGCTTCTTAGCCAGCTTCCGGGCGTGCTCGACGAAGTGGTCGCGCGTGGCGGCAAGCGAAAAGCTGTCATCTTCACCGAGTCCGTCCGTACACAGCGCTACCTTGCTGAAATCCTGTCGCAGAGCGGGTATGACGGGCAGATCGTGCTGATGAATGGTAGCAACAGCGACAAGGAGAGCCAGAAGGTTTACGCGGCCTGGAAGAAGGAGAAGGAAGGCACGGACGCTGTCTCCGGTTCGAAAAGCGCGGACATGAAGTCGGCCATCGTGAGCGCCTTCAAGTCGGACGACAAGTCGATTCTCATCGCGACGGAATCCGGCGCGGAAGGCATCAACCTGCAATTCTGTTCCCTGATCATCAACTTCGACCTGCCTTGGAATCCCCAGCGCATAGAGCAGCGCATTGGCCGTTGTCATCGTTACGGCCAGAAGATCGACGTAACAGTCGTGAACATGCTGAACCTGAAAAACCAGGCGGAAAAACGGATTCACGATCTTCTAAAATTCAAGTTCAACCTGTTCGACGGCCTGTTCGGGGCGAGCGATCAGGTTCTCGGCTCTATCGAATCTGGCATCGATTTCGAAAGGAAGGTCTTGGCCGTAGTCCAAAGTTGCCGGACAGAAGCGCAGGTAGACGAGGCGTTCAAGAAGCTCGAATCCGAGCTTGAAGAGCAGATCAAAGCCGATATGGCCGAGACCCGCCAGCAACTGTTCGACCTGTTCGACGCGTCGATCGTGGACATGCTCCGGCAGCGGGGAACGGAAATCGAACGCACCATGTCCGATTTCGAGCGCCGCCTATGGTTGCTGGCGCGCGCCGAGCTTCCGGAAGCGAAATTCCACACCGACGGAATTGCCCGGTTCGATCATGACGGGAAAACGTGGTCGACCGCTTGGCCC
>NZ_RZPL01000406.1:0-5095 GCF_004022805.1 Mesorhizobium sp. M7A.F.Ca.CA.002.04.1.1
AAGATCGCTCTTACCGCCGCCGCCATCCTCGTTGCCACGGGCACTGCTTTTGCCGGCAGCGACAATTATGGCTCGGCCAACGCCAATCAGCCTGCCGTCACCGTCGACCAGTCGGCCACTGCTTCGATCTCCAAGTCGACGCAAACCGTCCAGGCCCCCGCTTCGCAGGGCGCTGACCGCAACCTCTTCGGCCGCTAATCGCGACTGCCGATATCGACCCAACATTGAACTCAGGAGTAACTAAAATGACCAAGATCGCACTCACCGCCGCCGCCATCCTCGTTGCCACGGGCACCGCTTTTGCCGGCAGCGACAACTACGGCTCTTACAATGCCAACCAGCCTGTTGCGAACCAGTCCGTGTCCGACATCGACACCACGCACACCGGCTCGATCCCGAAGTCCGTAAAGACGCAGGGTGATGCCAATGCCAACGTGCCGGCTCAGTCGGGTCAGGGCATCTGGGGTCGTTGATTTCTGAAGTCTGCGACCACAAAGAGCGGTGGGCCTTGCCCGCCGCTCTTGTTTTTTATGCATGAGCAGGATTTCGGCCGACGGCATCGGTGTCGGAGCGCCGATCGTAAATCGAACCAGCTGGTTCAATTTATGTTGACGAATCGTGAACGGATGGCGAGCGCTGGCTCGATGAACCGCCGCATCATGCGTCAGGCACCCTCCTTGTAAGCGTCTGAGATAAACTGATAAAACAGGGTGAGCTCAATCCCTTGGCCGACGTTCGAGGTCCCGATGCCGCGCGTGAGGGAACGTCTTCGTGATTGGAAGTCGGCGCACGAAAAACCCAGATCGAGGTTGTCCGAGCGACGCGAAATTTCCTCCCCAGGGGCACGCCACTAGACGGACAGAATCAGGAATACCGGAGTAAATAGAATGAACAGGATCGCTCTTGCCGCCGCCGCCATCCTCGTTGCCACTGGTGCCGCTTTTGCCGGCAGCGACAACTATGGTTCGGACAATGTCAATCAGCCGGCCGTCACCTCGCACGCGGTCAATGTCGACCACAGCTACACGGCTTCGACCCACAGGCAGGTCAAGCACCGCGACCTCACGCTGACGCCCGATTCGGTCCAGCCGGAATCCGGTCAGGGCAACTGGGGAAACTGACGGCTCAAGCGGATGTGCGGCGGGCTTGACCCGCCGCACCTGCCATGGACACTAGCCCAGGTCCTTCGGCCGCGGGCCCAGGTCCTTGGGCCGCAAGCAATGTGTCAGCCGGGCGGGGGACACGACGGACCAATCGCCTTTGAAGACCACCCGGGCGAGGGCTCCCGTCGGGAATTTTTCCTCAAGTCTTGCGATCGCCTTGGCGTCTGACCCCGGCCCGGCAAGCTGTCTGGCCAACTGCTCCAGGCCCGGATTGTGGCCAATTACCAGCAAGCTGCCGCTCGAAGCGTCGGTTTGACCAATCTGGCTCAGAATGTCCGCCGCTGAAGCATCGTACAGCGCCTTGAGGAATGCGACCTGGGGCGGGACGGGCAATTCCGCCGCCACAAGCCGCCAGGTGTCGCGGGTGCGCAGCGCCGCCGACACCAGCGCCAGGTCCGGCAGCCAGCCGCGCGTCGCAAGCTCGCGCCCCATCAACCGGGCTGCCTTCACTCCGCGTTCGGCCAAGGGCCGGTCGAAATCATCGAGATCAGGGTCGTCCCAGCTGGATTTGGCGTGACGAAGCAGGAGAAGCTGTTTCATCGCCGCTCTAAGCTCAAGGCGTGATGCGCGCCAGATGCTCGAGGTCGGCTTCCTCGCGCAGCGGATCCGGGGCCATCACCACCGAGGTGCCGTTGTCGGCATCGTCGGCAAAGTGGGCAAGCACGGTGCGGCCGGACTCCATGCGCGCCTTGCCTTCGGCGACCAGCCCCAGCGCCAGCGGATAGAGCCGGTGTTCGGTCTTCAGCACGCGGGCTGCCAATGTATCGGCGGTGTCGCCGACCATCACCGGCACGGCTGCCTGTGCGATGATCGGGCCGTCATCCATCTCGGAGGTGACGAAGTGCACGGTGCAGCCATGGATGCGGATGCCGGCGGCCAGCGCGCGCGCATGGGTGTCGAGCCCCTTGAAGGCCGGCAGCAGGGCAGGGTGGATATTGATCATGCGGCCCTGCCATTTCTGGACGAAGCCGGGGCTGAGGATGCGCATATAGCCGGCCAGCGCCACGATCTCGGCGTTGAAGGCGGTAAGGGCCGCGTCGATGGCGGCGTCATGCGCCTGCTTGCTGCCGTGGTCGGCACGTGAGACGACCTGCGTGGCGATGCCGCGCGCCCTGGCGATGCCGAGCCCGGCGGCATCCGCCTTATCGGAAATGACACCGACGATCTCGGCCGGGAACGACGGGTCGCTGGCCGCGGCAATCAGCGCGGTCATGTTGGAGCCGCGTCCCGAGATCAGGACAACGGTGCGTTTCCTCTGCGCGCTCATAGGCCGATCGAACCCCGATAGATGACGCCTGCGTCGCGGCGCGGCACGATGCGGCCGATCGGCGTCACCGTCTCGCCGGCTTCCTGTAGCACGGCCGCGACCTGCGCTGCCTGGCCGGACGCGACCGCCAGGATCATGCCGATGCCGCAATTGAAGGTGCGCATCATTTCTTCCGGCGCCACGCCGCCGGTCTTGGCCAGCCACGAAAACACGGGAGGAACGTCGATCGCCTCGAGGTCGAGCTCGGCCGAAAAATCCTTGGGCAGCACGCGTGGAATGTTTTCCGGGAAGCCGCCGCCGGTGATGTGGGCGAGCGCCTTGATACCATGCGTGTTGCGGATCGCCTTGAGAATCGACTTGACGTAGATGCGGGTCGGCTCGAGCAGTGCTTCGGCCAGAGTGGCCTCGTCGTTGAACGGTGCCGGATCGCTCCACGACAGACCGCTGACGGCGACGATGCGGCGCACCAGCGAATAGCCGTTCGAGTGCAGGCCGGAGGAAGCCAGGCCCAGCAGCACGTCGCCTTCGACAATGTCATCGGTGGGCAGCAATTGGCCGCGTTCGGCGGCACCCACCGCAAAGCCGGCGAGGTCGTAGTCGTTGCCGTGATACATGCCGGGCATCTCGGCGGTCTCGCCGCCGATCAGCGCGCAGCCGGCCTGGCGGCAGCCCTCGGCAATGCCGCCGACGATCGCGGCACCCTGGTCGGGATCGAGCTTGCCGGTGGCGAAATAGTCGAGGAAGAACAGCGGTTCGGCACCTTGCACGACGATGTCGTTGACGCACATGGCGACGAGGTCGATGCCGATCGTGTCGTGCTTGCCGGCATCGATGGCGATCTTGAGCTTGGTGCCGACGCCGTCATTGGCCGCCACCAGCACCGGATCGGTAAACCCGGCCGCCTTGAGGTCGAACAGGCCGCCGAAACCGCCGATCTCGCCATCGGCGCCCGGCCGGCGCGTCGCGCGCACCAGCGGCTTGATCTTCTCGACCATGAGATTGCCGGCATCGATATCGACACCGGCCTCGGCATAGGTGAGCCCGTTCTTGCGCTTGTTCACGTCGCGCTTGCTCATTTCTGGTGCCCGTTCAGCAATTTTCCTTGTCGCGGGCTCTTCGCATGAACGGTTTCTGTCCGCAAGGATAACGGCCATCTCGGCCTACAAAACCGTGGACAGCGCGCACGTACAGGCGCTCGTGATTGGCGAAAGCCAAGCTGAAGGCCGCTCCCGTGCGGGGAGATCGGCAGCTCCTCCCTTGTTGCCACCCGCCATCTTCATCATCTATCTCCGACCAAGAGGAGGTGCCAGGCATTTGACCATCCCCAACCTGATCACCATCCTGCGCCTTGTCCTGGTGCCGGCGGTGGTGCTGGCGATGCTGCAGGCGCGCTGGGACTGGGCTTTTGCCGGGTTCCTCGTCGCCGGCATTTCGGACGGCGTCGATGGCTTCATCGCCCGCCGTTTCAATCAGCAGTCCACGCTCGGCGCCTATCTCGATCCGATCGCCGACAAGCTGCTGCTGGTTTCGGTGTTCGTGGTCATGGGCCTCATCGGGCAATTGCCGCTGTGGCTGGTCGTCACCATGGTGTCGCGCGACGCGTTGATCGTCTGCGCGGTCCTGCTGTCCGCCGTCATGGCCCATCCGGTCGAGATGAAACCGCTTTTCGTGTCGAAGGCCAACACCGCCATCCAGATCGTGCTGGCGGCGGTTGTGCTGGGTGAGCTTGCCCTGTCGGTTCATCTCGACCCGCTGAGGCCGGTTCTCATATTGCTGTCCGGGGTCTTGACCGTGGCTTCGGCCGCAGCCTATCTCGTGACTTGGCTGAGGCACATGAGCTGACATGACGAAGGCTCCACTCCGGACATCCGAGACAGAAGCGGCGGCGATCGAGGCCGCGGCCGCCGACATCGCCGCGTCCGCGACCTTTCGCCGCCAGATCTTCTTCTGGCTGGCCGGCGCCGCGCTGCTGGCGCTTTTCCTCTATGTCTTCAGCGCCATCCTGCTGCCCTTCGTCGCCGGCATGGTGCTTGCCTATTTCCTCGATCCCGTTGCCGACCGGCTGCAGCGGCTCGGCCTGTCGCGTTTCATGGCGACGGTGGTCATCCTCATCACCTTCCTCATCGTGCTGGTCCTGGCCTTTGTCATCCTCATTCCGGTTCTGGCCACGCAGATGGCCGATTTCGCCGGCAAATTGCCGGAATATCTGACCCGGCTGCAAAGCCTGATCACCTCGTTCGATCCGAAATGGCTGGAGCAGAAGTTCGGCGTCAACGCCAATAGCTTGCGCGACGGGCTGAATTCGCTGCTGACCTCCGGCTTCGGTTTTGTCACCACCGTCTTCACCTCGCTGTGGAGTTCCGGCATGGCGCTGGTTTCTGTGGTCAGCCTGTTCGTGGTGACACCGGTGGTCGCCTTCTACATGCTGCTCGACTGGGACCGCATGGTGGCGGTCATCGACGGCTGGGTGCCACGCGACAACGTCCAGACCGTGCGCGCCATCGCACGGGACATCAACACCGCCACGGCAGGCTTCGTGCGTGGCCAGGGCACGCTGTGCCTGGTGCTGGGCGCCATGTATGCCACCGGGCTGACGCTGACCGGACTGAACTTCGGCATCCTCATCGGCCTGTTCGCCGGGCTGATTTCCTTCATCCCCTATGTC
>NZ_RZPL01000407.1:0-5092 GCF_004022805.1 Mesorhizobium sp. M7A.F.Ca.CA.002.04.1.1
CCTTCGGACGCATAGATCAGGTTGACCACGCCATCGGGAAAGCCGGCCTGATGGCGAGAGCAAACATTGCACCTAGCCACGCCACGATAAGATCGAGCGCGGCTTCGTTGCGTGCGGGTCTGTGGTCAGTGGAGGGCGGAGGAAAAGCGCTCGGCGTGCTCGCCCTCGCGATACCACTGGTTCGCGCCGGCAAGCGCCAGTTTCTGAGGCAAATCGCCGAACAGCTGGTAGAGCCTTACTCTCAGGGCTTGGCATCTATGTCGCCTACGACCGCCACATGCAGCCCGTCGCGTGCGAAAGCGGCTTTGTGGAAGGCGCTTAGATCGGAGGGCGTTACGCTAGTCAGCCTCCCTTGGGCGGTCTCGAATACGGATGCGTGCGTAGATTCCGCGCCGCCAGGCCAGCTCGGCGATCGCATGAGGTTCGCGCTCATTGGCAATGATTTCGGAGAGAAGCTGGGCGCGTATGCGGTCGAAAAGTGCTGGTGTAGCCGGATGCGGGTCCCGCCGCCGAGAATGTCGGCCAGCAGTCGAGCGCCGCGGCCCCGCACCAGGGACCGCCCATGAATGACTCATGCGAGGCGTCTCAAGGCTGTCCGCGATCCAGCGCCAGATCTCCGCCTCGCCCGAGACGCGCAGAGCTGGCCGGTTGTGCAGGAGCCGTCGGCAATATCCGCCTTCCTCGTTCGGATGGGTAACGCTTGCGATACGGAGTCTTGACTTTGGCAGTCGCTCTGTGACATTACCTATATAAAGTTCGAAAGAAGGCGATATGGATCATGCATAGGTCACAGAGACCCGAATGAAGGCAACGTATAAACGCACCTATTCGCGCTACGCGATGGAAGCGCTTGGCCTTTTCGGTAAGACCATCCGGCTTGGCCGGATGCAGCACCGGTTAACCGCACAGGAGTTAGCCGAGAGAATCGGTGTTTCACGCAGCACCCTGCAGCGCATCGAGAAGGGCGATCCCAAAGTCGAAATCGGACTGATGTTCGAAGCTGCTGCCATTGTCGGTGTGAAGCTGTTCGATGCCGACGGCAATGGCATCACAGCCCTCACAGGCCGCATGGACGATCGCATCGCGCTGCTGCCGAAGCACGTCTACAAGGCCGGCAAGCAGATCGTCGATGAGTTCTAAGGTCCCCAAGTACGACGAAGCCTATGTCTGGGTCTGGCTGCCGGGCGAGACCGCGCCGGTTGTCGCCGGGCGGCTATATGCCCATGACGGACTCGTCAGCTTCAACTATGGCAGGAGCTTTCGTGAACTGGGAAGCGCGATCCCGCTTTATCTCCCGGAACTGCCCCTGAAGGCAGGCGAATTGCCTTTGCTTCCTGGCCTAACCATGCCGGGATGCATCCGCGATGCTGCCCCTGATGCCTGGGGACGACGGGTTATCCTAAACCGCAAATTCGGTGTGAAGGGCGATGAAATCGCGCGGCTCGATATTTCAGAACTGACGTTCTTGCTGGAATCAGGCTCGGACCGCATCGGCGCGCTCGATTTTCAGTTTTCGCCAATGCATTACGAGCCGCGCGCACTGGCCAATGCCACTCTCGAAGAGCTTGTCCAATCGGCGGAGCGGGTAGAGAAAGGTATTCCGCTCACCCCCGAATTAGATCAGGCGCTGCATCACGGCAGCTCGATCGGCGGCGCAAGGCCAAAGGCGCTGATCGAGGGTGACGCCGTCAAGCATGTCGCGAAATTTTCCTCGTCTGCCGACCTTTACAGCGTCGTCAAAGGAGAATTCATAGCCATGCGGCTTGCCGCCTTGTGCGGCATCAGAGCGGCATCCGTCTCGCTCGTTCGCGCCGCAGGCAACGACGTGTTGCTCGTCGAGCGATTCGACCGGATCAAGGTCACGGGCGGCTGGCAACGCAAATCCATGGTCTCAGCGCTGACGATGCTCGCGCTCGATGAGATGATGGCGCGTTACGCCAGCTACCAGGATTTGGCGGAGATCATTCGCCACCGATTCACCGCGCCGTCGGAAACTCTGCGCGAGTTGTTCAGCCGCATTGTCTTCAACATACTTTGCGGCAACACCGACGATCATGCCCGCAACCATGCGGCATTCTGGGACGGCGCTAAGCTCACCCTCACGCCTGCGTACGATATTTGTCCGCAGGCCCGCAGTGGCCAGGAGGCCAGCCAGGCCATGCTCATCAGCGGCAATAACCGCATGAGCCGGATAGCGTCCTGCCTTGAAGCGGCGCATCACTTCCTGCTCAGCGCGCCGGAAGCTCTTGCGATTGTTGAAGGCCAGCTCCGATGCATTGCGGAGAATTGGCCGCGTGTCAGCGAGGAAGCTACGCTATCCGGCACAGATCGCAATCTGTTCTGGGGCCGACAGTTCCTCAATCCCTACGCTTTTACGGCGCTGGAAGGAAGCGCCGACGTTCTCCGCGCTCTGGCTGACGAACTACGCAACAGTGTTCACGCCTGATCCGGCGCTGGATTTCGGACAAGCTCGGCAAGCGCAAGACGCCCACAATATCGACAACCCTTGCCGTGCCAGGACGAAGATTGAACAAACGGCTCTTCAACAGTGACAACGTGCACTGCGGAGAGATGTGGAGCTGACACCGCAAAAGCCCAAGACGCGCGACTTCCCGCGATACAACTCCACATAACTGAGCGTCTACAAGCGGTGCAGCCAGCCAAACATCCAGCCATCAAAGCGATGATCGTCTGATCTTTTGCCGATGACATCACGTCGGGGAAGCCTTGTTCGAGCGCTTGCCGCTTCATATCGATACCGGCCTGGGCGTAGCGCATCGTTAGTTCAGCCCGAGTGGCCTGGCCATCGACTGATGGTGGCGATGTCAACACCCGCCTTGACGAGGTGGATGGCCGTCGTGTCCCGCAAAGGGCGATGATGGATGCTTTTTTCCGCCATGGTGGTTCCTTCGCCCGCAGCCATGTGTGCGCAGCAAGTATGGAACACCGAACCGGGTGAGCAGTGTGGGGCGGTCGTTGCTTTGCTCGGCGGGACAGGGCGATACCAGACGAAGGTCACAATCGAAGATTCAGGATCCCTGAACTCGTGCATCCGTATTGAACATCAGCGAAAACAGAGCGTAATCCCGCTGTCCAGAAGGCGTGCGGCGGACGATACGCGCCAGGACGCTCTTGATTTCCGGGCTCATCGAGATATTCGACAGGTGCCACCCACGCGCCCTCTTGAAGGGAAGTGTCACCACCAGTTGCAGCGTATCCTAATATTCGGGGTGCTCCGAAATCAGGAACCGCGCAAAGGCATGCATCGCCGCCAGCCTTGCATTGCGGGTCGCAACTGCCACGCTCGACCTCAAGTGATGTGAGAAAGCTGCCCATCCTGTCGGTATTGATGTCGGAGACCGCTTCTTCTTTCAAGAATATCTTCCCGCTCTCCCGCGGCATGAGCCCGTGGCATGCTTCGGCCCAATGCTGTGGATTGATGTTTCTTCATGCCACAACCTCGCTGACGAGACCGCCGAAAGCCCCTTCAAAGCGGTCGGTGGCGATCTCTCGCAGCTTTGGAAGGTAGTGCATTGATTTTTCGTGGAATGGGGACCCTGTTTAAAGGGTGATTTTCGTCCAAACGGGACCCCTTAACGATGGGGTCATCAAGATGCCTCCGGCTTGATCGGAGGCATTTGTGTTTTGGATGTTGGTTTTAGAGACGATTGCAAAGATACGTCGGCTGTCGCTGGTCCAGGGGAAGTCGATCAAAGCGATCTGCCGTGAGCTGAAGATCTCGCGCAAGGTGGTGCGCAAGGTCCTGCGTTCTGAGGAGACGCAGTTCCGCTACGAGCGCAAGCACCAGCCCTATCCCCGCATGGGAGCTCGGCGTGAGACGCGGGACCGGCTGCTGTCGGCGAATGCGGCCAAGCCGCAGCGGGAGCGGCTGCCGGTCGCTTCGACGGCTTCCATTGCATTCCCCCGTCGGTGTCGAAGACCTGCACGGTGCGCTTCGACAACAACAAATACTCGGTGCTGTCGAGTGCCGTCGGTCGGCCCATCGAGATCCATGCTTATGTCGATCGGATCGCATCCGCCAGAGGATGGCGTGGTCGTGGGAGAACACGTTCGCTCCTTTGGCCGCAACGAGGTCGCCTACGATCCCTGGCACACGGCGCGCGCCGTTCCTTGGCTGGGTCGTGCGGTCGGCAATGGAGAAGGTGCGGCGCAGCTCAAGGCGGTTGATGACGTCGACCGGCAGATGGTGTTGATCCTCACCTGGGTGCTGACCGACGGATTGAGCGCGGTCGAGGCCGCCTGTCAGGAAGCCATCGAGCACGGTGCATCGTCGGCGCCGGTGATCCTCAACATCCTGGCCCGCAGCCGCGATCCGGCGCCGGGCACGATCCTTTCCATTCCCCAAGCGCTGAAGCTAGCTCACGAGCGGTCGCCGACTGCACCCGCTATGACAGTCTCAGGAGGACAAACAGCCATGGAACGCACCGAGGTACTGGAACTGATGGGAGCGCTGAAGCTCTACGGAATGCGCAGAGCCTATGACGAGATCATGGGCGCGTCGCCATCAAGCGACGGCACGAGCCGCCCAGGATTGTCGGTGATCTCTTGCAGGCCGAGATATCGGAGAAGCAGGCCCGCTCCATCAAATACCAGTTCGCTGTCGCCAAGTTGCCGCTGGCCAAGGACATCGACGACTTCGACTTCGCCGACACGCCGGTCACCCCCTGATGCGCGATCTCGCCCGGCCGCGCCTTCGTCGCCGATCAGCGCAACATCGTCCTGGTCGGCCGCCTTCACGGGTCACCCAACTCGCGCGGAAGGTCGACCGCATTGCGACGGGCGCGTGTCGACTTCCCAACAATGTCAGACAGGAGACGCAACGCTATCGGAGCGATCGCATTGCCCGAAACGATTTTCCCAGTTGGCACGACAATTGCGGTCCTATGCGCAAAAGCAAACTAGACCTGAGAGCCGCACCGCATGAATGTAGCCTCCCAATATCTGCCGCTTGTGGCGCATCACGAAGCCGGGCACGCGGTGGCCGCCATCGTTTTGCACCGTCAGACGTTCGACGACGACCGTGAACTCCCTGCTTTCTCAAGTGTTAGTATTTACCCCGACGTCGGTGACG
>NZ_RZPL01000408.1:0-5077 GCF_004022805.1 Mesorhizobium sp. M7A.F.Ca.CA.002.04.1.1
GCTTTTCACCGATCGGGTGGCGAAATCAAGGTATGGGCTTGGCTCCTGGGTAACTCTCACACCAATGCATAAAAAACCGCCCGCAGCGATGTGCTGCGGGCGGGCTGGTGAGGTCAGTCGATCTGCTAGAAATTGCGCTGGAAGCGGACGATGCCGCCGACGCTGCTCTTCTTGTCGGCCTTGGTCCAGTTGTTGAAGTCGAAGTCGTCGAATTTTCCTGCATTGAGGTAATCGACTTCAGTCGTGACCGTAAAGCCGGGCACAATGGTATAGGCAACGTTGGCAGCGACGCCGAGGTTCTTCCAGTCGTCATAGGAAATCTGGGCGTTGAACGAGGTCTTCTCGTTGAACTTGTAGGTGCCGCCACCCCAGACTGCCCAGTTACCGCCCCACGGCTTGTATTGGGTACGGCCTGTGCCGAAGTCGTTGATGTTGTCGTTGGTGCCGTAGCCGCCCATGACGAACAGCGTCAGTTCCTTGCTGACGTTGACGTCCAAACGGACCTTGCCGGCCACTTCCTCATAGTTGCTGTCATAGGCCACGACGCCAGTGATCGCACCCCAGTCGCCCTTGTACTTCAAGCCGCCGACGACATGCGGAACATAGCTGTCGATGGTGTTGACGGCGGTGCCTTCCTCAAGCGAGACCACGCCCGTGAAGCCGCTGCCAGCGTCGAAGTAATAGCTGATGAGATTGGTATCCTTGACACCATACGGGATGAGCGTGTCCTGGATGACATTGCCGGCATAACCGATGAACTGGTCGTATACCGTTTCATCCTTACCGACGCGCAGGCCACCGAGCTGGATCCAGGCGAAATTGAGGGTGGTGGTCTTGTTGCCGGCCTGCCAGCCGTTGTTGGCCGGGGTCTGGTCGGTATAGTCGCCGGAGGAGTTGCCGAACTGGAAGCGAGTTTCGGTGAAGGTTTTCAGCGTGCCGAGCTCGGTTTCCTGGCCGGTATAAGTCCTCAGCGTGAAACGCATGTTCTTATACCAGGTGTCGTTCGTTCCGCCGTCCATGTGATCGGGAACGTTGTTGGCGCCATCGAGCGAGCCGGAATCGCCGACGCCCATGTCGTAGCGGAGGTAGCCGCCGATGCGCAGGCAGGTCTCGGTGCCCGGAATATAGAAGTAGCCGGCGCCGTAGACGTCGCAAATCTTGACGTATTCGGCCGGTTCCGGTTCGGCGACGACGACAGCGTCGGCGGCGCGTGCGCCGCTGACCGCGATCAGGGCCGCGGCTGAGCCGAGAAGGAGGCTCTTGATGTTCATTTTCTGACCTCTCCAGTCATAGTTTTAAATGGCTTCGGATTTGTGGCTGGCGGCAATGTTTTCCCGCCTCACCCCCACAACGAAAAAGGCTCACACCGCTCGCCCTTTTCAGCGGCGAACATACCCATCGATCATCTGCCTTCAATGACGATTTCCGAAATAATGCCAATTCCGCGAACAGATTAATGCTGTGTTGCACAAATAACACTTGCCGCGATGGCGAATGGCACAAGTGGCACAACGTCACACATTGAATATATATACGGATACTTTCGCGACTAAATATAACTACGACGTTTTATATTTCTAAAAGACCGCACAATGTGGAATATCTACCTGGTTTTCGCCGACATCGACCTGAATCTTGCCGACCCCTCTATCGCCAGGTGACGCCCATTCGCCAATCCCACTCTGATGCCGAGGCGAAAAGCGGGATGACGCTTCCAAGCCTGTCTGCTTCTTCCAAGACGATCGAAACCCTGGAGCGCTGTGGTGTCCCCGATTGTGACAGCAGCCAAACGTTCAAAACGATTCCTCCGTGACGCCTCTCAGTCGACCTTGGCGACACGGGCGACGTGGTCGTCCGCCTCGATCAGGCGGATCGGCACTCCCGGGAAGCATGGCGTCGGTCGGAATGTCCCTGGTCGCGCCATGCGACGGCGGATGTTTGGCGACGGGACTGGGTTTTGGTTGGCTAGAGTGGCTTATCGTTCGGCGCTTCACGCTCGCGCGCGCGGTCGGCAAGGACTTCATCGATTACGTGACAGGATTTCTCAACCTCAACAGGGTTGGCGTCGATCTGTCCAGCGACCGTGATCAGCGCCTTCCAAAGCGTCCAGCCACGACCGCGCGCCCACATCGCCTCGTCGGCCGGAAGCCCGGCACGAAACGCCTCCCGGTTTTTGCCTTCAAACAGCGTCCACGCAATCGCCAGATCGCAGGCGGGATCGCCGACGCCGGAGGTTCCGAAGTCGATCACCGCGCTCAATCGGCCTTGCCTGACCAACAGGTTTCCCCAGCTGACGTCACCGTGGAACCAGACCGGCGCACCGTGCCATTGTGCGGCAAGTGCTGCCTCCCACACCGCACTGGCTGCGGCCGTGTCGATCTTGCCGTCGAGGGCGGCAATCGCTTGCCGGGCCTCGCCATCGTAGACGCTGAGTGCTCCGCCGCGAAAGAAATTGTGCTGTCCCGGCGCCGGTCCACCGGTGGCATCGATACGCTGAAGGGCGACCAGGAACGCGGCCAGGTCGGTCGCAAATTGCGGCAGGGTGGCAATCCGCTCGCGCTCTGCCGTCTCGCCTTCGATCCAGCGGTAGACGGACCAGTGCCAGGGATAGCTTTCGGCCGGAACTCCCATCGCCAGCGGCACCGGGATCGGCAGCGGCAGCAGAGGTGCGAGCCTCGGCAGCCAGCGATGCTCCTTTTCCACCTGCAGGGAATAGGCCGCGGCGCTTGGCAGTCGCACGGTCATCTCGCCGCCCAGATGAAAGGTCCTGTTGTCCCATCCGCCTGATGCAACCGGCCTGACCGGAAGATCCTTCCACTTGGGAAATTGCGTGGCGATCAATCGGCTGACAAGCGTTATGTCGATGTTCGGCTTGCTGACCATCGAGCCTAGCGCGGAAACTCGAGCCCCATTTCGCGGTAGCGCTCGGGGTCGTCGCCCCAGTTCTCGCGCACCTTGACGAACAGGAACAGGTGCACCTTCTGTTCGAGGATGCCTGCTATCTCCATGCGCGCCGCCTGGCCGATGGCGCGGATGGTCTCGCCCTTGTGGCCGAGAACGATCTTCTTCTGGCTGTCGCGCTCGACATAGATGGTCTGGTCGATGCGCACCGAGCCGTCCGGCTTCTCTTCCCATTTCTCGGTCTCGATATGCGAGGAATAGGGCAATTCCTGATGCAGCCTGAGATAAAGCTTCTCGCGCGTGATCTCGGCCGCGAGCTGGCGCATCGGCAGGTCCGAGATCTGGTCTTCCGGATAGTACCGGGGACCGACCGGCAGAGACTCGGCCAGATAATCGAGCACGTCCTTGCAGCCGGAACCGGTCAGCGCCGACACCATGAAGGTGCGCTTGAACGGCACCCTTTCGTTCGCTGCCGCCGACAGAGCCAGCAGCGCTTCGTGCTTGACGCGGTCGACCTTGTTGAGGATCAGCACCATCGGCTGGCGCACATCCTTCAGCCGTTCGAGGATGGCGTCGGCGTCGCCCCTGATGCCGCGCTCGGCGTCGATCAGAAGCAGTACGATATCGGCGTCCTTGGCCCCACCCCAGGCGGTGGTCACCATCGCCGTGTCGAGCCTCCGCTTCGGCTTGAAGATGCCGGGCGTATCGACGAAAACGATTTGCGCATTGTCATGCGTGGCGATGCCGCGCACGATGGCGCGGGTCGTCTGCACCTTGTGGGTGACAATCGACACCTTGGCGCCGACCAATTGGTTGACCAAGGTCGACTTGCCCGCATTGGGCGCGCCGATCAGCGCGACAAAGCCGGAATGCGTGGCGGCGGCTGTGGTCGCCGGCTCTTCGGTAGCGGTCATGCCGCGCTCCCTTCACTGGAGGGCCGCGAGCCCCCCGATTTTTGGGCCGATGCGGCGGCCCAAACGCCTTCGCGCACAAGAAATGCCGAAGCCGCCGCTTCTTCGGCCGCCCTGCGCGAGCCGCCGGTGCCGCTTATCGGCGCAAAGCCGCGGACCTGCAAGGATACAGTGAAGACCGGCTGATGGTCGGGTCCCTCGCGCTTGTCGATCACATACTCGGGTCTGATATCGCTGGTCTTGGCAATCCATTCCTGCAGATCGGATTTCGGATTGAGCGGCTTTGCGATCACCGTATGCGAGCGCGGTTCCCAATAGCGCAGGACGAACCGCCGCGCGGCCTCGATGCCACCGTCGACGTAAACCGCCGCAATCAGCGCTTCGACCGCATCCGCCAGATAGTTTCCGCCCGAGCCGCGCGACCGCATCTTCAAGGCAGAATCGGCGCGGACCAGATCCTCCAGCTGCATTTCGATGCCGATTTCGGAGCAGGTCCGCGCATCGACCAGCGCATTGAAGCGCGGCGCGATTTCACCTTCCGGCGCATCGGGAAATTTTTCGAAAAGCATATCGGCGACGACAAGCCCGAGCACGCGGTCGCCAAGAAATTCAAGACGCTGGTTGTTGGTGGCCGCCTTGACCGCACTGGAATGCGTCAAGGCGGTCTCAAGCAAACGGATATCCTTGAAGACGTAACCGGTCTTGGCCTTCACCAAACCGGCCAGTGTTTCGCCTGTCGGGCGCTTCAAAGCCATCAATTGACGAAGTGGAACAGGCGCGAAGCGCGCATCAGCGACGGCCATTTCCAGATTTCGAGAGGGCTCGCCTTGCCGGCGATCGAGAAGAAGACAAGATTGGCGCGGCCAACCAGATTTTCCGCGGGAACGTAGCCGACGGTGAAACGGCTGTCGGCGGAATTGTCCCGGTTGTCGCCCATCATGAAATAGTGGCCGGGCGGCACGTCGAATTCGCGGGTGTTGTCGCCGATCGAGTTCGAATTCAGGTCAAGCGTGTCGTAGCTGACGCCGTTGGGCAGGGTTTCGCGATAGACATCGATCGGGCGCGATTCCTCGGTGATGTCGGGATTGTCGATTTGGCCTGTTTTCACGCGCGGCACGCCGACACCGTTGATGAAAAGCTGGCCGTCCTTGACCTGGATCTTGTCACCCGGCAGGCCGACAACGCGCTTGATGTAGTCGACGGACGGATCAGGCGGGAATTTGAAAACCGCCACGTCGCCGCGCTTCGGCTCGGAGCCCCAGATG
>NZ_RZPL01000409.1:0-5075 GCF_004022805.1 Mesorhizobium sp. M7A.F.Ca.CA.002.04.1.1
CGCCGATGCCCTTCAGCGAGATCGTCACAGCCGCATAATCGGGATGGCGGTGCGTCACGACATTCTGGTCGAGCCACTCCGAGAACCCCTTGGAATCGAGCCGCGCCAGCTTGACCGCCTGGTCGCCTTCCGGCCGCTCAGCGAGTGCCGGTGGCGCGAAATAGGCCTCGATGGCGCGGATATCGGCTTCCGGCAGCTTCAGCTGGGCGTCTTTCAACTCTTGCCACTCGGCCTCGATTTGGCGGGTGATCTCCTCGACCCCGGTCTCATGGACGAGGATCTTGATGCGCGCCTTGTACTTGTTGTCGCGGCGGCCATAGAGGTTGTAAACGCGCAGGATCGCCGTGCAGTAGGACAAAAGGTCGGCTTCCGGCAGGAAGTCGCGGATTTTGCGGGCAACCATTGGCGTGCGGCCCTGGCCGCCGCCGATATAGACGGCGAAACCGAGTTCGCCGGCGGCGTTCTTCCTCAGGTGCAGGCCGATGTCGTGGGTCTGGATGGCGGCGCGGTCGCGCTCGGCCCCCGTCACCGCGATCTTGAATTTGCGCGGCAGGAACGAGAATTCCGGATGCACCGATGACCACTGGCGCAGGATTTCCGCGTAGGGACGCGGATCGGCGACCTCGTCGGCGGCAGCGCCGGCGAAGTGGTCGGCGGTGACGTTGCGAATGCAATTGCCGCTGGTCTGGATGGCGTGCATCTCGACGCTTGCGAGATCGGCCAGGATCGCCGGAATGTCCGACAGCGCCGGCCAGTTGAACTGGATGTTCTGGCGCGTGGTGAAATGGCCGTAGCCCTTGTCGTATTTGCGGGCGATGTGGCCGAGCATGCGCAGCTGCTTGCCGTTCAGCGTGCCATAGGGCACCGCGATGCGCAGCATGTAGGCATGCAGCTGCAGATAGACGCCGTTCATCAGCCTCAATGGCCGGAACTGGTCCTCGGTGATCTCGCCGGCAAGACGGCGCTGCACCTGGTCGCTGAACTCGGCGACGCGGGCCTGGACAAAATCGTGGTCGAACTCATCGTAACGGTACATGCTTGGTCTTTCAGGGCGCGTCCGCCCATGCCTGGTGTCTTGGTTATGCTGCCCGCGCAGCCTGCTTGCCGAGATCGTTGCGGATGGTCGGGCCGGCGGCGCGGATCTTCTCGCGCAGCCGCACCGGTTGGACGACGCCGTTGACGACTTCGGCGTCGATCAAATTGACGTCGACCACTTCGTTGGCGGCATAGGCCTTGGCGCCGATCGCCTCGAGCCTGTCATCGGCTGCCTTGTCATGGGCGAGGTCGGCATGATCCACCGTCTCGGCCCAGCCGCCATCGGCGTACCAGACGGCGATGCCGTCGGTGAGGCGGTTGGCGGTCAGTATCTTCATTGCTGAACTCCTTCGGCGACCGAACTGGACGCGCCTTCATGCCTGTGTGCCGCCAGCGGCTCGGACCGTTCAAAGTTGGCGCCGGCGACCGCATCGCCGATGATGGTCATGACTGGGCCGGAAAGATCGGCGCGCGCTTCCAGCGACGGCAGGTCGGCAAGCGTGCCGTGGAAGCGCCGCCGGTTGGCGAGGCTGGCATTCTCGACCACGGCCACCGCAGTGTCCGGCGACAGGCCGGCCTCGATCAGCCGTCCGGCAACCTCGGCCGCCACCGAGCGGCCCATATAGACGGCGACGGTAGCGCCGGAAATCGCGAGCTTGGCCCAGTCGGGCAGCGAATTGCCCTTGAGGTCGTGGCCGGTGGTGAACACCATCGACGAGGAGACACCGCGCAAGGTCAGCGGCAGTTCGAAATCGGCGGCGGCGGCAAAGGCCGCGGTGACGCCCGGGACCACCTCATAGGCGATGCCGGCGTCGCGAAGTGCCGCCATCTCTTCGCCGGCCCGGCCGAACACCAGCGGATCGCCAGACTTCAGCCGCACGACACGCTTGCCTTCACGGCCAAGCTCGACCAGCAGCGCATTGATCTCAGCCTGGCTCTTGGTGTGGCAGCCCTTGCGCTTTCCGACCGGCAGGCGCTCGGCATCGCGGCGACCCATGGCAACGACCGCCTCGGGCACAAGGGCGTCATGGACGATGACATCGGCTTCCATCAGCAGACGATGGGCTCGCAAGGTCAATAGATCCTCGGCGCCCGGACCGGCGCCAACCAGCGCGATGTGACCGCAAGCGGGCGTGTTCGACAGCAGAAGATCGACGGCGGCGTCATGCGCCTGCGAAAGCTGGCCGGCTTCAGCCGCGCGCGCAGGAGCGCCAGCGAAGAAATCATTCCAGAAGCGGCGGCGGGCATTGCCTCTCGGCAGCAGCTTCTCGGCAGCCCCGCGAAACGAAGCCGCAAGAATTGCCAGCGGCCCGAGCGACGGCGACAGCATGCGGTCGATGCGGCCGCGCAACATTTGGGCAAGCACCGGGCCTGCACCCTCGGTGCCGATGGCGATGGCCACCGGCGCGCGGTTGACCAGCGCCGGGGTGAAGAAATCGCAAAGCTCAGGCCGATCGACGGCATTGACCGGAATGCCTAGGCGGCGCGCATCCGCGGCCACCCGGCGGTCGAGTTCCTCGTCGCCGCTGGCGGCAAACACCATGACCGCGCCTTCGAGCTGCGACGCCTCGTAAGCCGCGGCAAAATGAGTCGCGCCGGCCTGGGCGACGAAGGCGAGCAGGTCGGGCTCGGCGTGTTCCGCGACGATCCGCAGGAGCGCGCTCGACTGTCCGATCAGCCGCGCCTTGGCCAGCGCCTCTTCGCCGCCCCCGACGATGGCCACAGCTTCGCCCTCAACCCGCATGAACACGGGGAAGGCGTTGAGCTTGGGAGCAGTGTGCGACATGGACGCGAGCGGAATCCTCAATGAGCTTGCAGTTCTACGCGCGAGCGCGAGAAACCAGAAGGAACGCACTCGCGCATCCCTTATCGGGATGCAATTGCTTTTCTGAAAGCATCCCGGCCAAGAGAAAAATATTTCTCATTTACAGATAGAGCGGATTCAAGCTTCTGTCGCAGGCCTTGATTTGTGGCTCTTTTAGCGCCCGGCGAGAAAAGCCGCAAAACTGTTTTTTCTAAATTCTACCAAGTTAGTAGATTAAAGTCGCGACCTCGGGATAGCCAGAATGTCCAACGCCGACGTGGCTGCCGACTGGAACATTACCGGCTCGAGGTGCGTTCTCAAAAGGCCCGTCATGTCGGATCGAAATCCGGCTGCGGAATGCCAACTAAAGGTCGCCACGCGGCTAAAAAGGAGCCCTGTCATCATGAACACAATCATACTCAAGCACGGTATCTGGGTGATCGTGGCCGATGGCGAGAAGGCGCTTTTCCTCAGGAACGCCGGTGACAACAAATATCCGAATCTCGAGGTGGTGCAGGAAATGCAGCAGGACAACCCGCCCACCCGCGAGCAAGGCAGTGACAGCCCCGGCCGATACAGTGATGGTCCCTCCGTACACCGCAGCGCAGTCGAGGATACGGACTGGCACCGCATCGGCAAGGAGCGTTTTGCCGATGAAATCGCCGCCCGGCTCTACAAGCTCGCGCATGACGGCGAGTTCAGCGAGATCGTGCTCGTCGCGCCGCCGGTGGTGCTTGGGACAATGCGCAAAAAGCTGCACAAGGAGGTCGGGGACAAGGTGACCGCCGAAATTCCCAAGACATTGACCAACCATGCCATACCGGAAATCGAGGCCTTGCTGCGGGCAGCCTGATCATCGATCGGCCCTGACGAATCGAGACGAATAGCTCCGCACAAATTCCGATCCGGCCGGCAGCTTTCTCAGCTGCCGGTCAAATTTTCGCGGCAGCGCCGTCGATTTCACGGCTTTGCGGGTTGCATCGCCGACATACCATCCACCATATTGCAAACAGGCGGCGGCCTTGGGCGGCGCTCATCCAACATCGCTGACTTGAAAGGCGCTCCATAGACAATGCCGCATGACACGCCCCTTATCGCCACCATCGTCGCCGGTCTGGGGCTGGCTTTCGTCTTCGGGGCTCTCGCCAACCGCTTCCGCATTCCGCCCCTGGTCGGTTATCTCATAGCCGGCGTGCTGGTCGGGCCGAACACGCCCGGCTTCGTCGCCGATGCCGGGCTTGCCAACGAACTGGCCGAAATCGGCGTCATCTTGCTGATGTTCGGCGTCGGGCTGCACTTCTCGCTCAAGGATCTGCTGTCGGTGCGTGCCATCGCCGTGCCGGGCGCCATCGTCCAGATCGGCTTTGCCACCGCGCTTGGCGCTGGTCTTGCCTGGATGCTCGGCTGGTCGATGGGCGCGGGGCTGGTGTTCGGCCTGGCGTTGTCGGTCGCCTCGACCGTGGTGCTGCTGCGTGCCCTGCAGGAACGGCGGATGATCGAGACCGAGCGCGGCCGCATCGCCGTCGGCTGGCTGATCGTCGAGGATCTGGCCATGGTGCTGGCGCTGGTGCTGCTGCCGGCGCTCGCTGGCGTGCTCGGCGGCCAGGAGCAGGCCGACGCCCATGCCAGCGGCCTGCTGTCGCTGCCGGCCAGCTACGGCATCTGGGGCGTCGTCGGCATCACGCTGGCCAAGGTCGCCGCCTTCGTCATCGTCATGCTGGTGGTCGGCCGCCGGGTCATTCCCTGGATCCTGCACTATGTCGCCCATACCGGCTCGCGCGAACTGTTCCGGCTGGCGGTTCTGGCCATCGCGCTCGGCGTCGCCTTCGGTGCGGCCAAACTGTTCGGTGTCTCGCTGGCGCTGGGCGCCTTCTTCGCCGGCATGATCATGAGCGAATCCGAACTCAGCCACCGCGCGGCGGAAGAATCGCTGCCGCTGCGCGATGCCTTCTCCGTGCTGTTCTTCGTCTCGGTCGGCATGCTGTTCGACCCGTTCAGCCTGATCAGCAATGGTTGGCCAATCCTGGCGACGCTCGCCATCATCGTCATCGGCAAATCACTGGCCGCGTTCGCCATCGTTGTTGCCTTCGGCTATCCCATCGCCACGGCGCTGATAATCTCGGCAAGCCTCGCCCAGATCGGCGAGTTCTCCTTCATCCTGGCTGAACTCGGCGTCGGGCTGAAGCTGCTGCCGGAACAGGGCCGCGACCTCATTCTGGCCGGTGCGATCCTGTCG
>NZ_RZPL01000040.1:0-16050 GCF_004022805.1 Mesorhizobium sp. M7A.F.Ca.CA.002.04.1.1
GGACAAATTGCTGGCGCCGTCGGAATCGAGCTTCCTGATGGCGCTGGGGCGGGTGAAAGGCGGAGCGGACCACTCCTTTGCGCTGGCCTGGATCGACATCTCGACCGGCGCCTTCCGCGTCACCGACACCACCGCCGACCGGCTTTTGGCTGACATCTTCCGTGTCGATCCGCGTGAGTTGATCGTTGCCGAGCCAGTGTTCCACGATCCGGAGCTGAAGCCGGTGTTCGACGTGCTCGGCCGCGTCGCCAGCCCGCAACCACCGTCACTGTTCGATTCGGCGTCGGCGACAGGGCGCATCGCCCGCTTCTTCGATGTGGCGACGCCGGACAGTTTTGGCGCCTTTTCGCGCGCCGAACTGTCGGCGATCTCGGGCGCCATTGCCTATGTCGAGAAGACGCAGAAAGCGGAGCGCCCGCCGCTGTCGCGGCCCGAACGCGAGGAGCAGGGTTCGACCCTGTTCATCGATCCGGCGACACGCGGCAATCTGGAACTGCTGCGCACGCTGTCGGGCAGCCGCGAAGGCTCGCTGTTCAAGGCGATCGACCGCACGGTGACCGGCGGCGGCGCAAGGCTGCTCGCCGACCGGCTGATGGCGCCGCTGACCGACCCGGCGGCGATCGGCGCCAGGCTGGACTCAGTGTCGTTCTTTCGTTCCGAAACGCGACTTTGCCAGGCGGTGCGGTCGAGCCTGAAGAGCGTTGCCGACATGCCCCGCGCGCTGTCCAGGCTGGCGCTCAACCGGGGTGGGCCGCGCGACCTTGGCGCGCTGCGCGCCGGCTTCGAGGCGGCAGGCGCGATCGCCGAAATCTTTGCCGCGACCGCCCTGCCCCCGGAACTTGCGGCGGCATTGGCCGCCATCCATGCACTGCCCCAAGCGCTTTCGCAGCATCTGATGCAGGCACTTGGCGACGAACTGCCGCTGCTCAAGCGCGACGGCGGCTTCGTTCGTGGCGGCTACCATGCCGATCTCGACGAGATGCGGGCGCTGCGCGACGAATCGCGAAAGGTGATCGCCGGGCTGGAACGCTCGCTGATCGACGAGACCGGCATCCGCTCGCTGAAAATCCGGCACAACAATGTGCTCGGCTACTATATCGAGGTGACCGCCAACCACCATGCTGTGATGACCGGCAGCGATGGCGCCAAGGCGCGCTTCATCCACCGCCAGACCATGGCCAACGCCATGCGCTTTACCACGACCGAGCTTGCCGAGCTCGAGACCAAGATCGCCAATGCCGCCGACCGGGCGCTCAACATCGAACTGGCCGCCTTCGAGGCGCTGACGACGGAAGCGGTCGGCGAAGCGGAGAAGATCCGTGCCGGCGCCGATGCGCTGGCCGTGCTCGATGTCTCCGCGGCGCTCGCGCTTCTGTCGGAAAGCGAAGCCTGGTGCCGGCCGGTGGTGGATTCGAGCCTTGCCTTCGAGATTACGGGCGGGCGGCATCCGGTGGTCGAACAGGCCTTGCGCCGCTCCGGCGAAGGCCCGTTCGTCGCCAATGATTGCGACCTGTCGCCGGAGGGAGCTGCCCGGAACGGCGCGATCTGGCTTTTGACCGGCCCGAACATGGGCGGTAAATCGACATTCCTGCGGCAAAACGCGCTGATCGCCATCCTGGCCCAGACCGGCTCGTTCGTGCCGGCGACATCGGCCCATATCGGCGTCGTCGACCGGCTGTTCTCGCGTGTCGGCGCCTCGGACGATCTGGCGCGCGGCCGCTCGACCTTCATGGTCGAGATGGTCGAGACGGCAGCGATCCTCAACCAGGCCGGCGAGCGCGCACTGGTGATCCTCGACGAGATCGGCCGGGGCACCGCCACTTTCGATGGCCTGTCGATCGCCTGGGCGGCGGTCGAATATCTGCATGAGAAGAACCGCTGCCGGGCAATCTTCGCCACCCATTTCCACGAAATGACCTCGCTGGCCGGCAAGCTGGCGCGTCTCTCCAACGTCACCATGCGGGTCAAGGAATGGGAAAACGACGTCGTCTTCCTGCACGAGGTCGGCAAGGGTGCCGCCGACCGCTCCTACGGCGTGCAGGTGGCGCGGCTGGCCGGCCTGCCGGAAGCGGTGGTCGACCGGGCCAAGGAAGTGCTGCACCAACTGGAAGAGGGCGAAGTTTCGGGCAAGACCAACCGGCTGGTCGACGATCTTCCATTGTTTTCGGTGGCGGTGAAGCGAGAAGCGCCGAAGCCGGTCAAGAGCGACGCGCTGGGGGCGGCACTCGGCGACATCAACCCGGACGAAATGACGCCACGCGAGGCGCTGGAAGCGCTCTACCGGCTGAAGGGGTTGGCGGGGACGTAGTCAGATCATCTCCAACCCGCGCTTGCGCGCTGGTGGCGGGAAGGCGCGGTCGAGATCGGCGATGTCCTGCGGCGCAAGCTTGATGTCGAGCGCAGCGACATTCTGGCGGACATGCTCCTCGCTGCTGGCCTTCGGGATGGCGATGACGCCCTCCTGATGCATCACCCAGGCCAGGGCGATTTGCGCTGGGGTCGCATTGTGGCGCCCGGCGATGGCTTCGAGCCTGGCATTGCGCGCCAACGCACCCTGCTCGACCGGAGAATAGGCCATCAAGGGGATGCCGCGCTGCCGGCTCCAGGGCGCCAGATCGAATTCGAGGCCACGCCGGACCAAATTGTAGAGCACCTGGTTGGTCTGGACATTGCCGCCATCGGGCAGGCCGATCAGCTCTTCCATCTCGTCGGTGTCGAAATTGCTGACGCCCCAGTGGCGGATCTTGCCGGCCTTTTTCAGGGCCTCGAAGGCCGCGACGGTTTCCGTCAATGGCACGCTGCCGGGCCAATGCAAGAGATAGAGATCGATGCGGTCGGTGCGCAGGCGTTTCAGGCTGTTTTCGCAGGCCCGCTGCACGCCCGCGCGCGAGGCGTTCGACGGTAGCACTTTCGAGACCAGGAAGGTCTCGTCGCGGCGCCCGGCAATGGCTTCGGCCACCACCTCCTCGGCACCGCCGCTGGCATACATTTCGGCGGTGTCGATCAACGTGATGCCGAGGTCGAGGCCGAGCTTGAGGGCATTCACCTCATCGGCGCGGCGACGGGAATCTTCGCCCATCTTCCATGTGCCCTGGCCAAGCACCTGAACGGCTTCGCCGGAGGGCAGTTTGGTGGTTCTGATGGTCGGTGGCATGGCGGGCTCCAGTTGGGGCCGGATCGCATCACAGGCTGGGCGATAAATCCAGAGGCGTTCTCGCCGCGCTGGCGATGGCTGAAGACTTACTTCACCGGATGGGCGGCGAGCCAGGCCTGCATCTGCTTGATCTCTGCTTCCTGCGCGGCGATGACGCCTTCGGCCAGCTTGCGGATTTCCGGGTCCTTGCCATTGGCAAGTTCAACCTTGGCCATGTCGATCGCACCCTGATGGTGCGGGATCATGCCTCTGACGAAATCGACGTCGGCATTGCCGGTATAGTCGGACGCCATCATGTCGGCATGCATCTTGTCCATCGCCGCCTTGTAGCCTTCCGTCGAAGGACTGGTCGCGTCCGTCGCCATAGCGCCCATGTCGTGTTTCATCTCTTCGCTCTGCGCCGGAACGCTTTCGAGGAAGACGGCAACCAGCATTCCGGCCGCCATCAGCAGCAGCACGAGTTTTTTGGCGAAGGTCATACATGGTCTCCTGTTGGATGGGTTTCGTATTTGGGGGCTTGGATCAGAGTTTCAATGTTCTCAGCCGCAATGCGTTTGCGATCACCGACACCGAGGACAGGCTCATCGCCGCCGCTGCCAGCATCGGCGACAGCAGCGTGCCGGTGAGCGGATAGAGCACGCCGGCGGCGACCGGCACGCCAAGCACGTTGTAGAGGAAGGCAAAGAACAGGTTCTGGCGGATGTTGCGGATCGTCGCCTGAGCCAGCGTGCGCGCCCGCACGATGCCGTTGAGGTCGCCTTTGACCAAGGTGATGCCGGCGCTTTCGACGGCGACATCGGCGCCGGTGCCCATGGCGATGCCGACATCGGCGGCGGCAAGGGCCGGTGCATCGTTGACGCCGTCGCCGGCCATGGCAACGCCGGTGCCTTTTGCGCGCAGTTCCTCGACAAGGGCTGCCTTCTGTTCCGGCAGCAGGCCGGCGCGGACCTCGTCGATGCCGAGGCTTCTGGCGATCGCGTTGGCCGTGCGTTCATTGTCGCCGGTCGCCATGATGATCCGCAAGCCGCTTTCATGCAGCGCCTTGATCGCCTCGGCCGTCGTTGTCTTGATAGGGTCGGCGACGGCGACGATGCCGGCCAGTTTTTTGTCGACAGCAACGAACATCGCCGTCTTGCCTTCGAGTTGCAGCGCCTCGGCCTTGGCCGAGATGGATGCGATGTCGACGCCAAGGTCGGCCATCATCGCGGCGTTCCCGAGCGCGACCGTCTTTCCCGAGACCGAACCGGACACACCCTTCCCGGTGACCGCCTCGAAGCCGCTGGCCTCTGCAACGGTCACGCCGCGCGTAGCGGCGCCGTCAACGATGGCTTCAGCCAGCGGATGCTCCGAGCCTTTCTCCAGGCCCGCGGCAAGCGCCAGCAATTCGTCTTCGGAAAAGCCGTTTGCCGTGACGACATCGGTCAGCTTCGGCCGGCCTTCGGTCAGCGTCCCCGTTTTGTCGACGATCAGCGTGTCGACGGAAGCGAAGCGTTCGAGTGCTGCGGCTTCCTTGATCAGCACGCCGGCATGCGCCCCGCGCCCGGTGGCGGTCATGATCGACATCGGCGTGGCGAGGCCGAGCGCACAGGGACAAGCGATGATCAGCACCGACACCGCCGAGACGATGGCAAAGATCAGGCTGGGCTCGGGTCCAAACACGGCCCAAGCGATGAAGGCGACAATCGCGACAAGGACGACGGCCGGGACAAAGTAGAAAGAAACGCGATCAGCCAACCCTTGGATCGGGGCGCGCGAGCGCTGCGCCTTGGCGACGAGCTCGACGATGCGCGCCAGCGTCGTCTCGGCGCCGACCTTCTCAGCGCGCATGATCAGCGCACCATTCTTGTTGAGCGTGCCGCCGGTCAGCGCATCGCCCTCGACCTTCTCGACCGGCAACGGCTCGCCCGTGATCATCGATTCGTCGAGCGAGGACCGTCCTTCCAGCACCGTGCCATCGACCGGCACGGCGTCACCGGGGCGTATGCGCAGGCGATCGCCGGCCTTGACGGCGGCGAGGGGCACGTCGTTTTCGGAACCATCGGCGGCGATCAGCCGCGCTGTCTTCGGTGCGAGATCGAGCAAGGCGCGGATCGCCGAGCCGGTCTTTTCACGGGCGCGCAGCTCCAGCACCTGGCCAAGGAAGACCAGCGCGACGATGACGGCGGCAGCCTCGAAATAAACCGGCACCGCACCGCCATGGCCGCGGAACTGATGCGGAAAGATATCCGGAAACAGCGTGGCGACGACGCTGTAGAGATAGGCGGCGCCGACGCCGAGCGAGATCAGCGTCCACATGTTGGGGCTGCGGTTGACGAGCGAATCCCAGCCGCGGTGGAAGAAAGGCAGTGCCGCCCACAACACGACGGGGCTGGCCAATGCCAGCTCAAGCCAGACCTTCGTCCGCTCGTCGACAAAAGCCTGGAAAGTCAGGCCAAGCATCGGCGCCATGGCGACGACCAGCAAAGGGACGGATAGAGCGGCACTGACCCAGAATCGCCTGGTGAAATCGACCAGTTCCGGATTGGGACCCTCGTCACCCGTTGGTACGCCCATCGGCTCCAGCGCCATGCCGCATTTCGGGCAGGATCCGGGCTTGTCGCGGACGATCTCCGGGTGCATCGGGCAGGTGTATTGCGTGCCCTTGGGCATCGGCTGCGGTGCTGGCCTGCCGCCGAGATATTTTTGCGGCTCCGCCTCGAATTTCGCCTGGCAAGCGGCCGAGCAGAAATAGAAGCCCTGGCCTTCGTGGCGGGCAAAATGACTGGCTGTCGCGCGGTCGACGCTCATGCCGCAGACCGGATCGGTGGCGGTCAGGAATTTTTCCAGTTCGGCGACGAATTTCGTGCGGCAGCCCTGGCTGCAGAAATGATAGAGATGGCCATCATGCTCGGCCGTCGGCTTGCCAGCCGCCGGATCGACAGTCATGCCGCAGACCGGGTCGCGGACGACGCTCTTCGTGGTGGGCACGGCGCCTTTTGTCGAGCAGCAGCTGCCGTGCGCGTGATGATCGTGATCTGAATGCGTCATTCGAAAATGCCTTGATGGATCGGTGTGTGACGTGGAGATAGGGCTTCCAGTAACTGGAAGGTCAAGGGCTGTTTCGACTTTTCTTCTCCGGTCCACGGCGCGTCCATCCACCCCAGAAAAAGTCTCACGCGGCAACACCAGGCCTGCTAGAAAGCGCGAGCGTCGCGGGGGTGGGGATTTTCTTCGGCAATGAAGCGTCTGGTCATCAATCTCGATCGGTCTCCCGATCGCCTTGCCCGTGTGACGGCGGAGTTTGCCCGCATCGGCGTTGCATTCGAACGCGTTCAGGCCATAGACGCACGCGACCGGCCGGAGCTGGACCAGCTGCCGCAAAATGTCGGATATCGGAACAGGCTGCCATTGACTGACGGCGAGATCGCCTGCCTGCTCAGTCACCGGGCCTGCTGGGCTGTCATCGCGCAAGGCGACGCCCGCTACGGGGCGATTTTCGAGGACGACATCGTCTTTGCCGCAAAAGCCGGCGCATTGCTTCGCGACAGCGACTGGATCCCAGCCGATGCCGAAGTCGTCAAGCTCGAAAGCTACTTCTGTAAGACCGTGATCCGACGCAAGCGCATTGCCATCGGTCACGGCTTTTCCACATCCAAACTCGACGCCGAACATATAGGAACCGCCGGCTACATCATCTCCAGGCAAACCGCGCTCGACCTGATCAAGGCCACCGAGGAGATCGGCATCGCTGTCGACGACCTTGTCTTCAACCCCGAGTTTTCGGTTTTGCGAGGCGAGACGATCTATCAGCTTGTTCCTGCGCTCTGCGCGCAAGATCAGTTCCTTGGCGACAGGGCGCTCCAATTGCCAAGCCTGCTCAGAGAAAAGCGGGATATCCAGTGCGCCGCACCCGCCGGGACCGGGAAACGCAGAAAGACAGCCATAGCGAGGGTCAAAGCCGAGGCTCGGCGAATAGGCAAGCGCATTGTCGATTTCGGTCGACTGAAGCGGAGAATGGTCATTCCATTTACTTATCCGAGCCAAAACTCAGCCGGGTCTTGAACCGGCTTCAACGCCCCATACCCAGCGCCGCCAAAACGCGCTATAGACGCCGCCGAAACGGCAAGGCCGACTGGATATATGGCAAGAATCTCCCTGAAGCTCGACGAATTGATCGACGGCGAAGCCTTGCGCCGCGAGATGACCGCGCTGACCGCGGGCACGGCGGGCGACGGCTCAGGGCAGGCTGCGCGCAATGGTGTGCTCCAGCTGCTCAAGGGACGACTGGCGGACGGGCGCGCCATTGCCGAACGCATGCTGAGGGACGATGGCGGCGGCAGCGCCTGCGCGGCGCGGCTGTCGCATCTCATGGACGAGATCATCCGGGCGCTTTACGATTTCGCCGTCACCCATGTCTACCGGGTCAAGAACCCGTCCTCCGCGGAGCGCATGGCCGTCGTCGCTGTCGGCGGCTACGGCCGTGGAACGCTGGCGCCGGGGTCCGACATCGACCTGTTGTTCCTGCTGCCTTACAAGCAGACGCCGTGGGGCGAACAGACAGTCGAATACATGCTCTATATGCTGTGGGACCTGGGGCTGAAGGTCGGCCACGCCACACGCAATATCGACGAATGCCTGCGCCTGTCGCGCACCGACGTCACCATCCGCACCTCGATCCTCGAAGCACGTTTCCTGTGGGGCGAGGAAAAGCTCTATGATGAACTGATGCTGCGCTTCGACCATGAGGTGGTGCGCACGACCGGCCCCGAATATGTCCAGGCCAAGCTTGCCGAACGCGATGACCGCCATGCCAAGGCCGGCGAAAGCCGCTATCTGGTCGAGCCCAACGTCAAGGACGGCAAGGGTGGCCTGCGCGATCTGCAGACGCTGTTCTGGATCGGCAAATATTTCTACCGGGTGCGCACCGGCGAGGAATTGGTCGATAAAGGCGTCTTCACCGAGGGTGAGTACCGCGAGTTCCAGAAAGCCGAGGATTTCCTGTGGGCGGTACGCTGTCACATGCATTTCCTCACCGGCAAGGCCGAGGAGCGGCTGCATTTCGACATCCAGCGCGAGATCGCCGAACGGCTCGGCTACACCACGCACCCCGGCCTGTCGGCGGTCGAGCGCTTCATGAAGCACTACTTCCTCGTTGCCAAGGACGTCGGCGACCTGACCCGCATCTTCTGTGCCGCGCTCGAGGAGGAGCAGGCCAAGCACGTGCCGGGCTTCAACCGCATCTTCCTGACTTTCTCGCGGCGCAAGCGCAAGCTGGCCGGCACGTCGGACTTCATTGTCGACAACCACCGCATCAACATCGCCGACGACCAGGTGTTCGAGCGCGATCCGGTCAATCTGCTCAGGCTGTTCTGGTTCGCCGACAAGCACGGTCTGGAATTCCACCCCGATGCGCTGAAGCTGCTGACCCGTTCGCTCGGCCTGGTCAACAAGTCGCTGCGGCGCGACGAGGAGGCCAACCGGCTGTTCCTCGACATATTGACCTCGGATCGCAATGCCGAACTCAATCTGCGCCGCATGAACGAGGCCGGGCTGCTCGGCAGGCTGATCCCGGATTTCGGCAAGATCGTCGCCATGATGCAGTTCTCGATGTACCACCACTACACGGTGGACGAGCACCTCATCCGCTGCATCGGCGTGCTGGCCGAGATCGAACGCGGCGACGGCGAAAAGGTCCATCCCCTGTCGCACACGCTGATGCCGGGGCTGAAGAAGAGCCGCGAGGCGCTCTATGTCGCCGTACTGCTGCACGACATCGCCAAGGGCAGGCCGGAGGACCATTCCGAGGCGGGGGCCAGGATCGCACGCCGCATCTGTCCGCATATGGGGCTGTCGCCTGCCGATACCGAGACCGTTGCCTGGCTGGTCGAGAACCATCTCGTGATGTCGATGACAGCCCAGACCCGCGACCTCAACGACCGCAAGACCATCGAGGATTTCGCCGCGATCGTGCAGTCGGTCGAGCGGCTGAAGCTGCTTTTGATCCTCACCGTCTGCGACATCAGGGGCGTCGGACCGGGTGTCTGGAACGGCTGGAAGGGCCAGTTGCTGCGCACGCTCTACTACGAGACCGAATTGCTGTTGACCGGCGGGTTTTCGGAAGTGTCGCGCGCGCAACGCACGGCGGCGGCGCGCGAGCGTCTGGCCGAGGCGCTTGCCGACTGGCCGGACAAGGCCCGCAAGCGCTATGTCGGCCAGCACTACGAGAATTACCTTTTGACCGTCGATCTCGCAGACCAGCTGCGCCATGCCGAATTCATTCGTGAGGCTGACGCGTCAGGCAACAAGCTTGCCACCATGGTCAAGACCCACCAGTTCGAGGCGGTGACCGAAATCACCGTGCTGGCGCAGGACCACCCCCGCCTGCTCTCGGTCATCGCCGGGGCGTGCGCCGGGGCCGGCGGCAACATTGTCGACGCGCAGATCTTCACGACGTCGGACGGCCGTGCGCTCGACACGATCCTGATCAGCAGAGAATTCGACCGCGACGAGGACGAGCGCCGGCGTGCCGAGCGTGTCGGCCGGCTGATCGAGGACGTGCTGTCGGGCAAGAGCTGGCTGCCGGAAATGATCGAGAAGCGCACCAAGCCGCGGCGCGGCTCCAAGGTGTTCAAGATCCCGCCGCGTGCCGAAATCCGCAACACGCTGTCGAATCGTTTTTCGGTCATCGAGGTCGAGGGCCTCGACCGGCCTGGGCTGCTGTCGGAGATCACCGGAACGCTTTCCGACCTGTCGCTTGACATCGCATCGGCCCACATCACCACCTTCGGCGAAAAGGTCATCGACACTTTCTATGTCACCGATCTCACTGGCCAGAAGATAGATAACCCGGCCCGCATCGCCACCATCCGCAATCGGCTGATGGCAACGCTCGAAGGCATCGTGTCCGAACGCGGCGGCAAGTCCAGGGCGGCGGCCGAGTGACAACGACCATCACTTTGTCCCAATTCCGCAGGCAGTTCCCAAAAGCATGAGCCTCGTCAAGAAATTCGCAACGGTCGCTTCCGGCACGCTGATGAGCCGCGCGCTCGGTTTCGGCCGCGAGATGCTGATGGCCGCCGCACTCGGCACCGGACCGGTCGCCGATGCCTTCAACGCCGCCTTCCAGTTTCCCAACACCTTTCGCCGGCTGTTTGCCGAGGGCGCCTTCAACGCCGCCTTCGTGCCGCTGTTCGCCAAGGAGATCGAGACCCACGGCACCGAAGGCGCCAAGCGCTTTTCCGAGGAAGTGTTCGGCGTGCTGTTCACGGCGCTGCTGGCGCTGACCATCATCATGGAATTGTCGATGCCGCTGATCGTGCGCTATCTGGTGGCGCCGGGTTTTGCCGGCACGCCGGGGAAGTTCGACACCACGGTGACGCTGGCGACGATCATGTTCCCCTATCTGATCTGCATGTCGTTGGGCGCGATGATGGCGGGCATGCTGAATTCGCTGCGCCGCTATTTCGCCGCCGCCGTGGCGCCGGTGTTCCTCAACATCATCCTGATCGGCGTGCTCGCCTATGCCTGGTACAAGGGCTCGGATGCCCTCACAGTCGGCTACGGGCTGTCCTGGGGCGTGCTTGCCGCCGGACTGGTGCAGCTGGCGATCGTCTGGGTGGCAGTGCGCCATGCCGGCATCTCGATCGGCTTTCGCCGTCCCAGAATGACGCCCGCGGTCAAGCGGCTGCTGATCCTGGCGCTGCCGGCGGCCATCACCGGCGGCATCACACAGATCAACCAGCTGATCGGCACGGCGATCGCCTCGGCGCAGAACAGCGCGGTGTCCTCGCTCGCCTATGCCGACCGCATCTACCAGTTGCCGCTCGGCGTGGTCGGTGTCGCGGTCGCCATCGTGCTGTTGCCCGAACTGTCGCGCGCGCTGAAGTCGGGCAATCTGATCGAGGCGGCCAATCTGCAAAACCGCTCGGTCGAGTTCACACTGTTCCTGACGCTGCCGGCAGCCGCCGCACTCTGGGTGATGTCGGAGCCGATCGTACGGCTGGTCTATGAGCGCGGCGCGTTCGCCGCCAACGGCTCGACGCCAACGGTGGCGGCGATCCTGGCGATCTTCGGCCTCGGCCTCCCGGCCTTCGTGCTGATCAAGGCATTCACGCCGGGCTATTTCGCCCGAGAGGACACGCGTACTCCGATGATCTTTGCCGCCATCTCGGTGGCGGTGAACGTCACCACGGCGCTGACGCTGTTTCCACGGATGGGCGCGCCCGGCATCGCGGTGGCCTCGGCCGTCGCCGGCTGGGTCAACGCGGTGATGCTGCTCGGCGTCCTGATCCGGCGCGGCCACTGGGGCCGCGACGTGCCGCTGATGAAGCGCATTCCACGTCTGGTGCTGTCGGCTATCGTGATGGGGGCAGCGCTCTATTTTGCCGAGCATTGGTTCGCCGTCAGGCTCGGGCCCGGCTCGCCGCTGGTGGTCAAGGCGACGACGCTGCTGTCGCTGGTCGCGGGTGGGGCGCTGCTGTACTTCATCACGGCGTTTGCCACCGGCGGCGCCGATTTCGGCATGATCCGTCGCAACGTCAAGCGGGGATCTGGCAAGTCGGCGCCACCGATCGCAAAGACCGACCTGGACGAGTAGCGCCCGACACGCTCGCAGCGCCGTCTTGATCGCAGCGCCGTCTTCGTCCATAAGCGCGCCGTCGCAAGACTTTCGCCGCGCGCGGTTTCCAGCCGCGTGATTGGCTCCGAAAAGTCTGCAACTTTTCGGAATCACGCTTATACGGCCCTCCACAAGCCATGAGGACAATCATGACCGCCTTCAAGCCACTCGTCTTTTCCGGTGTCCAGCCGACCGGCAATCTGCATCTCGGCAATTATCTCGGCGCCATCAAGAAATTCGTTGCCCTGCAGGACACCTCCGATTGCATCTATTGCGTCGTCGACCTGCATTCGCTGACAGCCCAACTCGTTTATGAAGACCTGGCCGACCAGACGCGGTCGATCACTGCGGCGTTCCTGGCCTCCGGCATCGATCCGAAGAAGCACATCGTCTTCAACCAGTCACGGGTCATGCAGCACGCCGAGCTTGCCTGGATCTTCAATTGCGTGGCGCGCATCGGCTGGATGAACCGCATGACGCAGTTCAAGGACAAGGCCGGCAAGGACCGCGAGAATGCCTCGCTCGGCCTGCTCGCCTATCCCTCGCTGATGGCTGCCGACATCCTGCTCTACCGTGCCACCCACGTCCCTGTCGGTGAGGACCAGAAACAACATCTGGAGCTCACCCGCGACATCGCGCAGAAATTCAACAACGACTTCTCCGACCGTATCGCAGCGCTCGGCGTCGGCGTCGAGATGCAGGTCGGCGAAGAGACCGTGAACGGCTATTTCCCGCTGACCGAGCCGGTCATCGGCGGGCCGGCGGCGCGCATCATGTCGCTGCGCGACGGCTCCAAGAAGATGTCCAAATCGGACCCGTCTGATCTGTCGCGCATCAACCTGACCGACGACGCCGATGACATCTCGAAGAAGATCCGCAAGGCCAAGACCGATCCGGAAGCGTTGCCGAGCGAGCTGGATGGCCTGGCCGGCCGGCCCGAGGCAGAAAACCTGGTCGGCATCTATGCGGGTCTCGCCGAGATGTCGAAGGCGGATGTGCTCAAGCAATTCGCCGGCCAGCAGTTTTCCGTGTTCAAGCCGGCCTTGGCCGATCTTGCTGTGGAAAAACTGGCGCCGATCGCCAGCGAGATGCGCCGCATTTCGGATGACCGCGCCTATGTCGACGCGGTGCTCAAGGACGGCGGCGAGCGCGCCGGCGTGCTGGCCGAAGCGACGATGAAGACGGTGCGCGACATTATCGGCCTGCTGCAGGGCTGATCGCGACATCGGGTGCACTGGCACAAGGCCGGCGGCTTGCCGCCGGTCCGCCGCAGTGGCAGATTGCGCCGCAAGACACCGAGTAGATAGACATGGTCTCCAAACGCCTCAGCCGCGAAGCCGGCCATCGCAGGAAATTCCTGACGATCATCGACGACACGCCGGAATGCGAGCGTGCCGTCGCCTATGCCTCGAAACGGGCGCAGAGCACCAGCGGCACGCTGGTGCTGCTCTATGTCATCGTGCCGGACGATTTCCAGCATTGGCTGGGTGTCGAGAAGATCATGCGCGAGGAAGCTAACGCCACGGCGCGCGCCGCACTCGACAGCTATGCCAACAAGGTGCGCCAGAAGCTCGGCATCGAGCCCGAGATGGTGGTCCGCGAAGGCAAGCCGACGGAAGAGATTCACAAATTGATCGAGGAAGACCAGGACATCGCCATCCTGGTGCTGGCCGCCGGTGCGGGCAAGGAAGGCCCGGGACCGCTGGTCGGCGCCGTGGCCGGCAAGGGTGCCGCCTTCCCGATCCCGGTGACTGTCGTGCCGCAGAACCTTTCGGACGAGGAAATAGACAGCCTGGCCTGAGGTGTGCTGATTTTCAGGTGATGCCGGCCTGACCTGAATCTCAACACACCTTCGGGCGCGTCCCAGGGGCGCGCAAAAAACATTCCGCCAGCCAGCCATTCCGGCGATGCGTTTCGCTTGAATGTCCAGCCAATTGAGCCTATTTAGAATTGTTCCAAACTAGATGCCCAACCGGGCACGGAGACGGCCATGTTCATCCAGACCGAATCGACGCCAAACCCGGCGACGCTGAAATTCCTGCCCGGCAAGGAAGTGCTTGTGGAAGGCACCGCCGATTTCCGCGATGCCGACAGCGCCGCCGTCGCCTCGCCGCTGGCCGGCCGGCTGTTCGAAATTCCTGGCGTCACCGGCGTTTTCTTCGGCTATGACTTCATCACCGTGACCAAGGATGGCCCCGACTGGCAGCATTTGAAGCCGGCGATCCTCGGCGCCATCATGGAGCATTTCATGTCCGGCGCGCCCGTCATGGCCAAGGCCGGCCCGGCCGCCGAGACCAGCCAGACCGGTGAGTTCTACGACAAGGCCGACGAGGAGCTGGTCATCACCATCAAGGAGCTGCTCGACACGCGGGTGCGCCCGGCGGTCGCCCAGGATGGCGGCGACATCACCTTCCGCGGCTTCGAGAATGGCACGGTGTTCCTGCACATGAAGGGTGCCTGCGCCGGCTGCCCGTCATCGACGGCGACGCTGAAGCACGGCATCCAGAACCTTCTGCGCCATTTCGTGCCGGAAGTGCAGCAGGTCGAGCAGGTCTCCTGACGCCCGTTTTGACAATTCTACCCTGCTGACCGTCTGGTCCGATTTCTTCGCTTCCGGCGCATCGGTCAGAAGGAACTCCAAAATGATCTACGAACTTCGGGTTTACCGGGCTCTGCCGGGACGCTTGCCGGCGCTTCTTGATCGCTTCGACAAGATCACGCTCAAATTATGGGAAAAGCACGGTATCCGCCAAGCGGGTTTCTTTACCACGCTGATCGGAGCTTCGAACAACGAACTGACCTACATGCTGGCATGGGAATCGCTGGCCGAACGCGAAGAGCGCTGGACGGCGTTCGTGAAGGACCCTGCCTGGACGCAGGCGCGGGAAGACTCCGAGCGTGATGGCCAGATCACCGAGACAATCATCAACCAAATTTTGGTACCCACCGCGTTCTCGGCGGTGTCCTGACCGCCGAGCAGGCGTCGCATCGCGCAAACAACAAAAAACCGGGCCGAATTGCCCGGTTTTCTGCTTGGGACGTCCGTTGTTGCCTAGACGGTCCGCGTACGAAAACTGCCTCTAGAGAACGATGACCTTGGCGCCGACCGAGGCGCGGTCATAGAGGTCGATAATGTCCTGATTCATCAGCCGGATGCAGCCAGACGACATCGCCTTGCCGATCGAATTCCATTCGGGGCTGCCATGCAGGCGATAGCCTGAATCACCGCCCTTGTTGAACAGGTACATGGCGCGCGCGCCGAGCGGGTTCTTCAGGCCCGGCTCCATGCCGCCGGCAAACTTTTCCAATTCCGGCTGGCGCTGGATCATCTGCCTCGGCGGCGTCCAGGTCGGCCATTCGCGCTTGAGCGCAATGTGGGCGGTGCCATGCCACTCGAAGCCCTCGCGGCCGACGCCGATGCCGTAGCGAATGGCCCTTCCGTCGCCCTCGATGAAATAAAGGAACTTGTTCTGCGTATCGACGATGATCGTGCCCGGCTTTTCCGGGCTATCGTAGTTCACTTCCTGCCGATGGTACTTCATCGGCACTTTCTCGATCGGGATGCGCGGCAGCTGATAACCGGCGTCGGTGACCGCGCCGTAGTCGTTGGAGAAGATCTGCGAGCCGATGGTGCTGCAACCGGCGATAGCAGTGGAGAGCGCCAGTGCGGCGATGATTGCAAACGACTTCATGCGCATCAGGTGATCCGGTGCCCCGCCCAAACTCGGCGGCACGAGTCGGCCGCTCTCTCATCATCATTCATGCTGGCATTTGCTTTGCTTGCCAAGCGCGCGATGCCTATATGCCTGCCTTGACGTACCGGTAAGCGTATCACTATGGCATTTTGGCAACAGGACTCACAGGATTGTGAAGCAAATTCAAGGGGCCTGCTCCATGGGTTCCTGGAAATCGAGGAGAACCGTCATGAATGTCGGTGACGCCGCCCACCGCTCCGGCCTGCCGGCCAAGACCATCCGTTACTATGAAGAGATCGGCCTGATCGCCCCGGCACGCGCCGCCAACGGCTACCGCGATTATTCCGGAGACGACATCCATCGGCTGGCCTTCCTGCGCCGCGCGCGCAATCTCGGCTTTTCCATCGACGATTGCCGCCAGCTGATGGCGCTTTACCAGGATCGCAGCCGCGCCAGCCAAAACGTGCGCGAAATCGCCGCCGCCCATGTCACGGCGATCGAGGAGAAAGTGCGCGAGTTGCAGTCGATGCGCTCGACGCTGCAGAAACTGATTCATGCCTGTCACGGCGACGAAAGGCCGGATTGTCCGATCCTTGATGACATGG
>NZ_RZPL01000410.1:0-5068 GCF_004022805.1 Mesorhizobium sp. M7A.F.Ca.CA.002.04.1.1
TCATGCGGGACGAGGTCGTAGGAGCCCTGTTCGAACAGTTTCAGCACCTGATCGTCCGACATCGCCTTTACCGGCGCGGCAGGAGCAGCAGCGGGCACGCCAGCCGGAGCCTTGGCGGCAGGCGCCGCCTGGGCGCCGCCACCGGCAATCGCCGCGTCGACATCCGCCTTCACCACCCGGCCATGCGGACCGGTGCCGGTCACGGCAGACACATCGACACCGGCTTCCTTGGCTATGCGACGTGCGAGCGGCGACGCGAAGGTGCGTCCTTCCGGCGACTGGCTGATCTCCCCCCTTGTGGGAGAGATGGCCGGCAGGCCAGAGGGGGGCGTCTCGCGCTGAGAGGACGGCGGGACAGCGCCCCCCTCTGTCGACTTCGTCGACATCTCCCCCACGGGTGGGGAGATTGGCGCCTTGTCCTGCTTGGCCTCGGCTTTCGCTGGAGCAGCATCGCCCCCGCTTTTCGCGGCAGCGCCTGCATCCTCACCTTCGGCAGCGAGCACGGCGATCAGAGCGTTGACCTTGACGCCTTCGGTGCCGGCGGGAACGACGAGCTTTGCGACCGTGCCCTCATCGACAGCCTCGACTTCCATCGTCGCCTTGTCGGTCTCGATCTCGGCAATGACATCGCCCGGCGAAACCTTGTCGCCTTCCTTGACGAGCCACTTGGACAGATTGCCCTCTTCCATCGTGGGCGACAGGGCCGGCATGGTGATGTTGATTGGCATTTTGTCCTCCCGCCCGGTTCAGCGATATGTGACGGCTTTGACCGCCTCGATGACTTCGCCGACGTTCGGCAAAGCCAGTTTCTCGAGGTTGGCGGCATAGGGCATCGGCACATCCTTGCCGGCGATGGTGATGACCGGCGCGTCGAGGAAATCGAAGGCGCGCTGCGACACCTGGTTGGCGATATGGTCGCCGACCGAGTTCTGCGGATATCCCTCTTCGACAACGATCAGCCGGTTGGTCTTCTTGACCGAGGCGATGATGGTGTCGAGATCGAGCGGCCGGATCGTGCGCAAGTCGATGATCTCGGCATCGATGCCCAAGCCGCGCAGCTCGGCTTCCGCCTTGACCGCATAGGTCATGCCGATGCCGAAAGAGACGATGGTGACGTCCTTGCCGGTCTTGTGGATGCGCGCCTTGCCGATCGGCAGCACGAAATCATCCAGCTTCGGCACGTCGAAGGACTGGCCATAGAGGATCTCATTCTCGAGGAAGATGATCGGATTGGGATCGCGGATCGCCGCCTTCAACAAGCCCTTGGCGTCGGCGGCGGTGTAGGGCATCACCACTTTCAGGCCCGGAATGTGGCTATACCAGGCGGCGTAGCACTGCGAGTGCTGCGCGGCGACGCGTGCGGCAGCGCCGTTCGGTCCACGGAAAACGATCGGCGCACCCATCTGGCCGCCCGACATGTAGAGCGTCTTGGCGGCGGAGTTGATGATCTGGTCGATCGCCTGCATGGCGAAGTTGAAGGTCATGAACTCGACGATCGGCTTCAGGCCGGCCATCGCCGCGCCGACGCCGACGCCGGCAAAGCCATGCTCGGTGATCGGCGTGTCGACGACGCGCCGCGGCCCGAATTCCTGCAGCAGCCCTTGCGTGATCTTGTAGGCGCCCTGGTATTCGGCGACCTCCTCGCCCATGACGAAGACATCGCCGTCGCGGCGCATTTCCTCGGCCATCGCATCGCGCAGCGCTTCGCGTACCGTGGTCGAGACCATCTCTGTGCCGGCCGGAATGTCCGGATCGGCGGCGATTTCCGTCTTCGGTGCAGCAGCCACCGGCGCGGCAGCCGGTTTTGCGGCCTCCGCCTTGTCCTCCGCCGCGGCTGGAGCCTCTGCCTTTGCCGGTGATTCCGCCTTGGCGGGAGCCGAGGACTTGCCGATATCGCCGGCACTTTCGCCGTCCTGCAGCAAAACGGCAATCGGTGTGTTGACCTTGACGCCTTCGGTGCCGGCGGCGATCAGGATCTTGCCAAGCGTGCCTTCGTCGACGGCCTCGACTTCCATCGTCGCCTTGTCGGTTTCGATCTCGGCGATGACGTCGCCGGCGACGACCTTGTCGCCCTCATTCTTCAACCACTTGGAAAGATTGCCCTCTTCCATGGTCGGCGAGAGAGAGGGCATGAGAATTTCGATCGGCATGTCCTTGCCCTCCCGTTACAATACGATATCGGTCCAGAGCTCGGACGGATCCGGCTCTGCATCGTTCTGGGCAAATTCGGCGGCGTCAGCGACGATGTCGCGGACCTCCTTGTCGATGGCCTTAAGCTCGTCCTCGGTTGCCCACTTCTTCTCGATCAGCCGCGCCTTGACCTGTTCGATCGGGTCATGGTCGGAGCGCATCTTCTGCACTTCTTCCTTTGAGCGGTATTTCGCCGGATCGGACATCGAGTGACCGCGATAGCGATAGGTCTGCATTTCGAGAATGATCGGCCCGTTGCCGGCGCGGCACCATTCGGTCGCCTGGTCGCCGGCGGCCTTGACAGCGCGCACGTCCATGCCGTCGACCTGGATGCCGGGAATCTTGAACGAAGCGCCACGGTGCGAAAAATTGGTTTCCGCCGAAGAGCGCGACACCGAGGTGCCCATGGCATACCGGTTGTTCTCGATGATGTAGATCACCGGCAGCTTCCACAGCGAGGCCATGTTGAAGCTTTCATAGACCTGGCCCTGGTTGGCCGCACCGTCGCCGAAATAGGTCAGCGAGACATTGTTGTTGTCGCGGTAGCGGTTGGCGAAGGCCAAGCCCGTGCCGAGCGACACCTGCGCGCCGACGATGCCGTGGCCGCCATAAAAGTGCTTTTCCTTGGAGAACATGTGCATGGAGCCACCCTTGCCCCGTGACAGGCCGCCGCGACGCCCGGTCAGCTCGGCCATGACGCCGCGCGGCGACAGCTCCATCGCCAGCATGTGGCCGTGGTCGCGATAGGCGGTGATCATCTGATCGCCGTCGATCAGCGCCATCTTCATGCCGGTGACGACCGCTTCCTGGCCGATATAGAGGTGGCAGAAGCCGCCGATGAAACCCATGCCGTAGAGCTGGCCGGCCTTTTCCTCGAAACGACGGATGAGCAGCATGTGCCGGTAAGCGGCAAGCTCTTCGTCCTTGGTGAATTCGACAGGTTTGGGGGTCGAAAGCCCCGATTTGCCGTCGGATTTGGATTTGGCAGGCGCTTTTCTGGCGGCGGTGGCCATGCATCACTCCCTGTTGGCGTCTCTTCGTGGACATTAGAGCAGGATGAAATCTGCTCTGGGGAGATCAGCTCCTCCCCACCGATTTTAGGGAGGCTAACACGCGTCAAAGCGTTGCGCCATGCCGAATTTGCATAGCTGGCATGCGCCTAAGCGATTAAAATCATTGAAAATATTGGTGATTAACTTGAAATCAGTTATTTCGCCGAGGTCGGCAACATAATGGTGATTTCGTCAGCTTGGGACAGATTGAGCGCCTTGCGCGCCTGCTCATCGAGCATGTCCTTCTCGAGCGTGCCTTCATGCATCAGCCGAACGCGGCGCTCGAGCTCCATGCGGCGCGCCTTGATCGCATCGAGCTGGCCTTGCAGCGCAACCGTCTGGGCTTCCAGCTGATATTTCGAGTAGATACCGAATTCGCCGTGATAGGCATGAAAGCCGAAATAGGCCAGGAACGCCACGCAAAGCGAGGGAATGATCAGCCGGCCGGTGTTTCTCTGCTTGTGCTGACGCGTCCACATCGCCCGATTCCTCTAGAGCATGATGCCGAAAAGTGTGAAGCGGTTTTCGGACGACATCATGCTCTATCTCTTTGATTTAGAGTCGGATTCAGATTTCAGGTCGAACAGACCTGAGATCATCCGGCTCTAGCCCGCGAACTCAGGCGGCTCACGATCTTTCTCGCCCGATTGTGCTTAACGGACGGTTACGGGTGACCTGTTTGGCGGCGCCGAAACGAAAAAGGGCGGGAATGCTCCCGCCCTTTTGTCCGGTATCGATGAGCCGGTGTTTCCGGATCAGCCCTTGACCACCGACTTGCCGGCGTAGCTTGCCTGCTTGCCGAGCTCTTCCTCGATGCGGATCAGCTGATTGTACTTGGCCATGCGGTCCGAGCGCGACAGCGAGCCGGTCTTGATCTGTCCGCAATTGGTGGCGACGGCGAGATCGGCAATGGTCGAATCCTCGGTTTCGCCCGAGCGGTGCGACATCACGGCGGTGTAGCCGGCCTTGTGCGCGGTCTCGACGGCGTCGAGCGTTTCCGTAAGCGAGCCGATCTGGTTGACCTTAACCAGGATCGAGTTGGCAACCCCCATGCGGATGCCGTCGCGCAGCCGCGCCGTGTTGGTGACGAACAAATCGTCGCCAACCAGCTGCGTCTTCTTGCCGATCAGGTCGGTCAGGTACTTCCAGCCTTCCCAATCGTCCTCGGCAAGACCGTCCTCGATCGAGATGATCGGATAGTCGGCGGCAAGCTTGGCCAGGTATTTGGCCTGGGCCTTGGGATCGCGCGTCTTTTTCTCGCCTTCATAGACGTAGTTGCCGTCCTTGAAGAACTCGGTCGCGGCGCAATCGAGGCCGAGCGCGATCTCGTCGCCCGGCTTGAAGCCGGCCTGCTCGATCGATTCCATGATGAAATCGAGCGCCACCGGAGCGCTTTTCAGGTTCGGGGCAAAGCCGCCCTCGTCGCCGACATTGGTGTTGTGGCCGGCATCCTTCAGTTTCTTGCGCAGCGTATGGAAGATTTCCGAACCCCAGCGGACACCTTCGCGCAGCGTCGGCGCGCCGATCGGCAGGATCATGAATTCCTGGAAATCGATCGGGTTGTCGGCATGCGCGCCGCCATTGATGATGTTCATCATCGGTACCGGCAGGAGATGCGCCTTGGTGCCTCCGACATAACGGTAGAGCGGCAGGCCGGCGGCATCAGCGGCCGCCTTGGCCACCGCCAGCGAAACGCCGAGAATGGCGTTGGCGCCAAGCCGGCTCTTGTTGGGCGTGCCGTCGAGCTCGATCATGGTCTGGTCGATATGAATCTGGTTTTCGGCTTCCATGCCGCCGATGGCCTCGAACAGCTCGCCGTTCACCGC
>NZ_RZPL01000411.1:0-5067 GCF_004022805.1 Mesorhizobium sp. M7A.F.Ca.CA.002.04.1.1
GTGGTGAAGCCACTGTCCCATTCGTCATCGGGATAGCGGCTTTTCTCGATATAGCCGACCGCTTTGTAGAGTGCTTGTGCGGGCAGGTTGAACGTGTCGGTCTCCAGCCGCGCCTGCGCCAATCCGGCCGCACTGACCGCCTGTTCGGCATGGGAAAGCAGCTTGCGGCCGACACCTTGGCCTTGACGGGATGCCATCACGTGCAGGGCCTCGATGAAATCCGCGCGCCAATGGATCAAGCCGGCGACCTCGCCATCGATCTCGGCAATGGCGAATTCAGGCCAGCTCTGGTCGACATAGCGCCCGCCAATATCCGTCTCGACATAGCGTTGCGCGGCTGCTTCGGTGATGTTCGGCAGCCAGGTGCCTTCGAAGGTTTCCTGCAGCACCTGCTTCAGCGCCGGAATATCGCTCGCCTGCGCAGGGCGCACGATGATTCGATCCTCTGCCATTTCCGTCTCCTGCCAATGCATGTCGCCCAAAGTGCACAGCGGTTTGGGACGACGACATGCCGCCGCACGGGCCCTCTTTCGGTGACACGTGTAGCGTCCTGGTCCCACGCAGGCTGCCGAAGATCTGTGCGATCCTCGGCAGCTTGTCGCGAAGTGGGCTGACTAGCAGATGGCGATGGCGGCGGCTTTCAGCCAGTGGCGCCGGATGTCGGTCCAAAGATGAAGCGGCGCTCGCCCTACACGTAGCGGTTGACGATGTTTTCCAGCAGTTCCTGGCGGCCGGACCTCGGCTGCGGCTCGATCTTCTTCTTGACGACACGCTCGGCGATATCCTCAAGCGTGCGCTTGCCGGCAAGCATCGCCTTGCCCTCGGCCGTGTTCCAGCCGGCATAGCGTTCGGCCAGCGGCGCCGACAGTGCCTTGTCCTCGACCATGCGCGCCGCGGCTTTCAGGCCGCGAGCGCAAGAGTCCATGCCGCCGATATGGCCGATCAGCAGGTCCTGCGGATCGAGCGACTGGCGGCGCAGCTTGGCGTCGAAATTGGTGCCGCCGGTCTTGAAGCCGCCAGCCTGCAGGACTTGGTAGTAGGCCAGTGCCATTTCCGGCACGTTGTTGGGGAACTGGTCGGTGTCCCAGCCCGACTGGTAGTCGTTGCGGTTCATATCGATCGAACCGAAAATGCCGAGCGCATTGGCCAGAGCCAGTTCGTGCTCGAAGGAATGGCCGGCCAGGATGGCGTGGCCCTGCTCGATATTGACCTTGACCTCCTTCTCCAGCCCGAAGCGCTTGAGGAAGCCGTAGACCGTGGCGACATCGTAATCGTACTGATGCTTGGTTGGCTCCTGCGGCTTCGGCTCGATCAGGATCGTGCCCTTGAAGCCGATCTTGTGCTTGTAGTCGACGACCATGCTGAGGAACCGGCCGGCCTGTTCCTGCTCGCGCGCAAGGTCGGTGTTGAGCAGGGTCTCATAGCCTTCGCGCCCGCCCCACAGCACGTAGTTTTCGCCCTTCAACCGCTTGGTGACGTCGATACAGCTTTTTACCGTCGCCGCCGCATAGGCAAAGACATCCGGATCGGGATTGGTGGCCGCGCCCGACATGAAGCGGCGGTTGGAGAACAGATTGGCGGTGCCCCCAAGCAGCTTGACGCCGGTCTGCTTCATCTTGCCCGCGAAGTAGTCGGCGATCTCATCGAGGCGCGCCGCACTCTCGGAAAAATCCTTGCCTTCCGGCCGTACATCGGCGTCGTGGAAGCAGAAGTAGGGCGCGCCGAGCAACGAGAACATCTCGAAGGCGACGTCTGCTTTCAGTTTTGCCAGCTCCATCGTGTCGACGCCGCCGGCCTTGGGAAACCACGGCCGGTCGAAAGTCTGGCCGCCGAACGGATCGCCACCCGGCCAGGCAAAGGAGTGCCAGTAGGCAACGGCGAAGCGCAGATGATCTTCCAGCCGCTTGCCGGCGACGACCTCATCGGGATTGTAGAACCTATAGGCCAGCGGATTGGTCGAATCCGGCCCTTCATATTTGATCTTCTGGATGTCGCCGAAAAATCCACTGCTCATGATTTCTGTCCTCTCACAAAGTTCTGACGCCATTACCTCAGGCGTAATTGGTTTCACGCCGGCGCTGGTTGAAAAGGGTCATGTCAAAGCCACCAAACGAAGGAGACAGACCATGACCGACCTCACCAAGATCGCTGAAAACTACATCACCGCCTGGAACGAAAGCGATGCCGGCCGCCGGGCCGAATTGCTCAAGGCGACCTTCACGGAAGACGTCAGCTACCGCGATCCGCTCATGCAGGGTGATGGCCATGAAGGCGTCGCGGCTCTGATCGACGGCGTGCAGCAGCGCTTTGCCGGTTTCCGGTTCTCGCTGAAGGGTACGCCGGACGGTTTTGCCGACAAGATCCGCTTCTCGTGGAATCTCGGACCTGAGGGGACGCCTTCGGTGATCGAAGGTACCGACATCGGAATCATCGAGAACGGCCGCCTCAAGAGCGTCACCGGTTTTCTCGACAAGGTGCCGGCGCAGTGAGCCGGACAGCCGCGGCGTGGGCGAAAGATCGCTCACGCCGTGGCGACCCTGATTGCCGGATAAAGCGCCCGGTAGCGCTGATAGGCATCGGCATAGGCGCCGCCGAGCGCCGCATCCGGTTCGATAGTTGCGTCCGTCCTCGGGGCCGTACAGATTTCGAGCGGATCGGCACCCGTCGCCGCGATCAGGCCGAGCCGCGCGGCACCAAAGGCGGCGCCGAAGTCGCCGTCGGCAGGAATGTCGACAGGCAGTTGAAGCGCGGTGGCAATCGCCTTCAACCAGTAGCGTGAGCGCGAACCGCCGCCGATCGCCGTCACCCGCGTCAAGGCTGTGCCGGCCGTGGCCAGCGCTTCGAGGCTGTCGCGAAAGGCAAAGGCTACACCCTCCAGCACGGCCTGGGTCAGCACGGCACGGCTCGATTGATGCGCCAGTCCGGTGAACGCGCCGCGAATGGCGGAATCATTGTAGGGCGTGCGCTCACCCGAGAGGTATGGCAGGAAGGACACGCCGCTCGGCGCCTTCAATGTGTCGCCGAGCTCAGTGGTCAACTCGCCGGCGCTCTTCCCGGTGATTTCCGACAGCCAGTTGAGCGAATCGGTTGCCGACAGGATGACCCCCATCTGGTGCCAGGTGTTCGGAAGCGCGTGGCAGAAGGTGTGAACCGCGCTAGCCGGGTTGGGCAGGTAGGAAGCGTTGGCGGCAAACAGCACACCCGACGTGCCGAGCGAAACAAAAGCGTGGCCGGCGCCAACCGTGCCCATGCCGCAGGCCGAGGCCGCGTTGTCGCCGGCGCCACCGGCGATCGGAATGCCGGCCTGGACGCCCCACTTCGATGCCAATTCGCTGCGCAATGCGCCTGCCTTCTGCGTACCCTCGACCAGCGACGGCATCTGCTTTTCATCGAGCGATGTCGCCGCGAGCAAATCCGCACTCCAGCGCCGCTTGCCGACATCGAGCCAGGACGTGCCGGCAGAATCCGACATTTCCGAAATGTGCTCGCCCGAAAGCCAGAGCCGCAGGAAATCCTTGGGCAGCAGCACTTTTGCGACCTTGGCGAAGACAGCGGGCTCGTTTTTCTTCACCCAGGCCAGTTTCGGCGCGGTGAAACCGGGAAAGACGATGTTGCCGGTCAGGGCGCGGAAACGCGGATCGGCATCGAGGACGGCGGCCTCGGCATGGCTGCGCGTGTCGTTCCACAGGATGCAGGGGCGCAGCACCTTGTCGGCGGCGTCAAGCAGCGTGGCGCCATGCATCTGGCCGGACAGGCCAATGCCCTTGACTGCCGCGAGTTCATGCGGATGGGAGGATTTGAGCTCGGCGATTGCGTCTTCGCAGGCCCGGATCCAGTGCTCGGGATTCTGTTCCGACCAGCCGGGGTGCGGCCGTGAAACATCAAGCGAACCATGGCCGGAACCGATGACGGTTTGCCCGGCATCGATCAGCAGCGCCTTGACGCCCGACGTCCCGAGATCGAGGCCCAGATACATGTCTTCCTCCCACGCCAGTTAATTTTTTCGGGTCTCGAAAAAATCTGGCTTGGCCAGTTTTTAAAACAAGATCCGCTTCGGGTCAATTCTCCGACAAATCGGCGGCGCGTCGCACAAACAGCGCTGACAGCGGACTGTCGGGCCGCGCCATCGAACGCTCCGCCGTGAGCGCCTTGGCCAGCGCACCCTCACCGGCGCGCAAGGCCGCCTCGATCAGCGTCAGGTCGATGACGTCGCGCTGGGCGTGGCTGCCACCGAAACGATGTGCGATCGCGCGGATCGGCCGGATCAGGCGCGCGGTCTCGGCGTAGCTGCCCTCACCGAATGCCTTGATGGCGAGCGTCAGCGGATGGCCGACATCCCGCGTGAAAGCCGCATTGTCGTCGCTGCCACGCATGGCCTCGCGCTGAGCCTCGAGCAAGGCGAGGGCCGGCGCATCTAACCCGGCACCCACGAAGGCCATCATCGCGTGGGCGTCGTTGAAGGCATAAAGACCCGCTCCCGCCTTGCCCCAGTTGGCGGCGAGTGCCGCCCAGCGGTCGCCGACATCGACGCCGCCGAGGTGGAGCCGCCACAGGATTGCCGAGGCATCGACCATGTTGAGCGCCATCGTCGATTGCACGCTGTAGATAGGGCCGTCATAGAGGGCCAGCACCGCGTCGGTCTCGCCGAGATCATAGTGGAACAGCGCCAGGTGCCACCAATTGTGGACCTGCAGGAAGCTCTCCCGTGTCCACGCTTCCGGATTGGCGCGCATCCAGGCAATGCCATCCCTTTGCCGGCTTTGCATCTCCATGACATGGGCGACGGCGTGCTGCGCCCAGCCGTCGCGCGGCTCGATGTCGACTGCCTCGCGGCCAAGCTGCTCGGCCCTGACATAGTCACCCATTTCCTCCAGCCCGAAAGCCTGCATGCCGAGCATGGCGTGGTAGCCGGGCATGCCGCTTTGCCACGAAGGCAGGGCACGAGCGATGCGGTCGCGCAGCATGCGGGCATTGCCGGTGAAGAAATCGATCTGGTGGCCGACCTGCCGCTCCCGCCCTTCTCGCGTGGTCTCTCTTGTTCTGCTTTCTCTTATCCCCCTCTGCCGC
>NZ_RZPL01000412.1:0-5064 GCF_004022805.1 Mesorhizobium sp. M7A.F.Ca.CA.002.04.1.1
GCCGGATAGTCCTTGTACCACTGGGTGACGGACATCTGCACCTTGTTGTTGGTGTTCTGGATGTAGGTGAACTGGATGTTCGACGAGATCGGCTTGACGTCGGCGACATAGCCGATGCTGGTCAGCACGCTCTGCAGATAGACGCCGATGGAGCGCGAAATGGCGGTGTCCTCGACGATGATCGTCACCTTCTGGCCCTTGGTGCCGGAGTCCTCAACGAGCTGCTTTGCCTTGTCGAGATCAGGAGCCGACCATTTGGCGCCCGGGTTCTTGGTGAAGGGACAATAGTCTTCATGCCCGGGGAAGTCCGGAGGCAGGACCTGGCAGACCGGCGAGGCCAGCACCTTGCCGCCGAACAGCTTGACCAGCGTGTTGCGATCGATCGCATAGGCAACGGCCTGGCGGGCTTTTTCGTTGTCGAAGGGTGCGAGACGGTTGTTCAGCGGCGCGTACCACCAAGCCGAAAGCGGCGAGATGTGCAGCTGGTCCATGGACTTGCTGCCCAGTTCGCCCAGGCGGTCGCTCGGCAGAGCGTCGAACATCCAGTCCGCTTCGCCGTTCTGGATCGCGGTGACGGCTGCCTCTTCGGACAGGCCGAAATCATATTGGACGACATCCGGATAGCCGTCCGGCTGGGCTTCTTCGCTCCACTGCTTGAAATTGGGGTTGCGGGAAACCGTCATGCCCTTGTTCGGGTCGAAGGCGGAGATCATGTACGCGCCGGTGCTGGGAATGGGCTTGGAACCCATGTCTTCAGCGGGCGTGTCCGCCGGCAGGACCACGGCATGCGGCAAGGCAAGCTTGTAGAGCAGCTCGGCATCCGGCTTGGTGATGTTGATGGTGATGGTGCCGGCCGCTTCGTCGCCGACAACGCCGCCTTCCAGCGTGCAGCTCTTGGTGTCGGCCAGGCATTTGTCCGCCCCGACGATGCCGGCATAGAACGTGCCGGAGGTGGGTCCGGAAACCTTGAAGATGCGCTGGAAAGAAGCGACGACGTCCTTCACGCCAAGATCCTGGCCGCTGGAGAACTTGATGCCCTTGCGCAGCTTGAAGGTGAAGGTCTTGCCGTCATTGCTGACCTGCGGCAGGGCCTCGGCCAGATCGGGGACGATGGTGAAACCGTCCATGCCCTCGGCCTTGCGGAAGGCCACCAGGCCGTCATAGATCGGCTGGTACATCTGCCAGCCCTGGTCCGTGTAATTGATGTGCGGATCGAGCGTTCCGGCCGCGGAGCGGGCCAGCAGGCGGATGGTGCCGCCTCGGTGCTCCTTGAGATATTCGGCCTGTGCCGGGGCCAGCCATGTACCGGCCAGCAATGCCGCGGCTGTTGCCGCCAGAAGCAGTTTCTTCATGTCTTGATTCCCCTTTTTTCAGTTATCGTTGTGGTCCAGGAAGTCTCCCACCACCCGCATGCACGCATCTTGCTCTTCGACATGCGGCATGTGGCTGGAATGCTCGAATATCTCCCAGCGAGACCCCTTGATGCCGTCCTTGTAGGGCTGCACGGTCGCGGGCGTGGCCTCGTCGTGACGTCCGGAGATGATCAGTGTGGGAACATCGATGGCCGGCAGGCGCTCGACGATGCTCCAGTTCCTCAGCGTTCCGATGACATGGAACTCGTTTGGCCCATTCATCAGATTATAGACGGTCGGATTGCGCACGACCTGGGCGAAACTTTCCGTGACTTCGGGCGGGAAAGGCACGACCCGGCAGACATGCCGCTCGTAGAACACCATCGTCGCAGCCTGGTAAGCCGCATCGTCCGTCGTGCCGGCCTGTTCGTGTCGGGTCAGGGTCTCCTGCACATCCGCGGGCAGATCCGCACGCAACCGGTTGGCCTCTTCGACCCACAGTTTCATGGACGCCGGTGAGTTGGCTATGGTCAGCGATTTCAGGCCTTGCGGCCGCGTCACGGCATATTCGGCGCCCAGCATACCGCCCCAGCTCTGGCCGAGCACGTGGAAGCCTGTCCGAATGCCGAGGTGGTCGACGAGGTTTTCAAGCTCGTCGATGAACAGCCCAGGTGTCCAGAAATCGGCGCCTTTCTCAGGCAGCAAGGTGGAATTGCCGCAGCCCAACTGGTCGTAGTGGATGACGGCGCGATCCCTTCGCGCAAGAAGCTTGTAGGCATCGACATAGTTGTGAGCGACGCCCGGGCCGCCATGCAGGATCACCACAGGCGCCTTTTCGCCGCCGAGTTCGCCACTGACCCGATACCAGGTCTCGTAGGCGCCAAAAGCGGCCCGTCCTTCCATGCCGATGATCTCAGATGACATCCCAATTCCCAGTGCGATTGAAGGTACTTTTATCGTCCGCGGCGGCAGGCGCCTAACTCATGTTACGGGTGACCTGCACCCACTCTTCCAGCATCTGCACGCCAAATGCCGTGGCACCTTGCCTGCCGAGCGGCCGATCGGTGTCGGTCAGTTCCTTGCTGGCGATGTCGAGATGCACCCAGGGGCGATCTTCCGTGAAATGGCGCAGGAAGGCTGCGGCATAGGGAGCATCGCCATCTTCCATATCCTTGGCATGATGCCGCAGGTCCGCGAACGGCGATTGCAGGCCCTCGTCGTAGGCCCGATCGAGCGGCAGCCGCCAGAACCGCTCGCCGACCGTTTCTCCGGCCGCGATCATCTGTGACGCGATGGCATCGTCGGTGCTGAACAGGCCGGCGAATATCGACCCCAACCCACGCGTCACCGAATAGGTCAGCGTTGCCAGATCGACGATCACTAAAGGGTTGAAGCGCGTGGCTGCATAGTGGAGGCAGTCGGCCAGAAGCAGGCGTCCCTCCGCATCCGTGTCGAACACTTCCACTGTCTGTCCGGACGCCGTCGTGATGATGTCGCGCGGTTTGAGCGCCGTGCCGGATGGCATGTTCTCCGCAATGCCGAGAACACCGACAACGTGTACCGGGCTGCCTTGCCGGGCGAGTGCGATCAGCAGGCCGACCACAGCGGCCGCTCCGCCCATGTCGGCTTTCATGTCGAACATCTGCGCTCCGCCCTTGATGCAGAGGCCGCCCGAATCGAAGCAGACGCCCTTGCCGACGAAAGCGAGTGGTTGGGCGGGAGCACCCTTGCCCCGGTAGCGCAGGACAGCGACCCGCGGCGGGCGCGCCGAGCCCGATCCGACAGCAAGAAGCGCGTTCATGCCGAGCTCCTTCAGTTGCGCGGCATCAAGCATTTCGATGTCGATGCCGGCTTCACGCAGGGGCTCAAGATGATCGTGGAAATTGTCTGGATGGAGATGGTTCGGCGGCAGGTTGACCAAGGTGCGTGCATATTCGACGCCGTCGGCGATGGCATTGATCCGCGCCAGCGCCGCTGTCAGATCCGGGCCGCGAGCCCCTACCAGTTTCACCCGCAAGGTTCTATCCGCTCCCGCCCCTTGCCGCCGGTTGCGCATATCGAAACGATAGCGGCGTAGCCGCATGCCAAGCGCGACACGCGCCAGGATTTCGGCGCCGGGCAGGTCAACGCCGGCGATCGGGTCCAGGACCAGGGTGGGCGCGCATTCCCCCTTGCCCTCGAGATGCGCGGCAAGCAGACCGCCGGCGCGCGCCAGTGATAGGGTGGTTACGGCTTCAGCTTTGCCCAGGGCCAGGACGACCACGCGCTTGGTCGATACGGACTGCGGGGCAATAAGATCGATGCAGGTGCCGGATTCGATCAAGGCGGCCGGGTCGGAGCAGGCGCGCGAGAGAATCCCGCCCATCTCGGCATCCAAGGCGGCTGCCCGCGGGCCGAAGCCTGTTTGGGCAGTTTGCAAGATCACGACGACGGAGGCTTCCGAGGAAATCTCGTCCGCGGTCTCGAAAACCGGCGCTGGCGATTGAGGCATAGGCTGGCGCTCTCTCCGATTGCGGCAATACCAGCCGGGTAGCGAGCAACGCTTCGCTCACCCCGGTGGAGACTGGTCAAGCCGGTCTCCGCCGTTCGTGGTATAATGCCGGTCCCCAAATAGTCGCTTTCTTGAGACGACTTAATTGCTCTTGTCATCTGGGTATCCCCTAACAGGGCAGGCGATCAAACGCGAATTCTGCCCATGTCGATTGACAAAAACTCAACTCACAATTCATGATCGGCCAATGGCCCTTCCCTCACTCAATGGCATGCGCGCTTTCGAGGCCGCCGCTCGCCTTGGCAGCGTCAAGGACGCGGCGGAAGAACTGCATCTGACACCCTCGGCTGTCAGCCGGCACATCCGCGCGCTTGAACGAAATCTTGGCCAGGACCTGTTCGAACGCGGTTTTCGCCAGATAACGCCAACCATAAGGGGCTCCTACTATGCGCGCAGCCTCTCGGAGGCGTTCGAAGCGATCTGGCGCGCCACCGATGACGTCAGCCTCTCCGAGGGGTCGCGCCACGGCAAGATCCAACGTGTTCGGGTCTTGTGCGTGCCCACCGTTCTGAACCTTTGGCTGGCGGACCGGTTGCCGAACTTTCGCCGGTTGCATCCGTCGGTGGATCTGGAGATCTCCACTTCAGGCAAGCGCGCCAACTTCGATTTGGCCATTGTCGACGAGTTCGTCTACAAGGCCGGCCCGGCTCTGACGCTGCTGATCCCGCTGCTTTTGACGCCGGTCTGTGCGCCTTCGCTTCTGGAGGGGCCTGTGCCGCTGCGATCGCCGGCCGATCTGGTCAATCATCATCTGATCCATGAATGCGAAACCATGAGATGGAAGCGTTGGCTGGAGCAGGAAGGCGTTCTGGAAACGACGCCAAAATCCAGCACAACACTGGATGATTGCACCTTGATCATGCGCGAAGCGATCAATGGCGCCGGAATAGCGCTTGCGGACACGATGATGGCGCAAGATTTTCTGCAGCAAGGCAAGCTGGTCGCGCCGTTCCGTGCCCGCCACACCTATCCGGCCGGCATTTACCTGCATCAGCGTCGCAGCATCGGCAACAAGCCAGGCACCGGTCTGTTTCAGGATTGGCTGCTCGCCGAAGTCGCGGACCACAAGCAGGTGATGGCAATCGCTTAGATGCCCCCCAACCGAAAATGTCGGGAGCCACCGCTTCAGATTGGAATCCCCGCGTCGAACCTCGACTCATC
>NZ_RZPL01000413.1:0-5061 GCF_004022805.1 Mesorhizobium sp. M7A.F.Ca.CA.002.04.1.1
TCGAGAAAGGCCTGTTGCGCGTCCCCACTTCACGCGCGATCGCGGCGTGGACCCCGCCAACCTCGCGCGCTTCGCCTTCGATGGCATCGGAGAGGATAACCGCCTCGACGCCTTGCCGTTTCGCTTCCGTAGCGGCGGCTTCCAGCGATACCCCGGCCGAAGCGATCAGATGCACCTCGTTGCGCAAAAAGCGCTCGTCATCCGGGCTTGGCGCATCGGCGGCCGGCGAATTGATATGCGCCATCACCGAGGCCGGCAGTTTCATGCCATAGGCCGATATCGAGGCCAGCGCGTCGGCGCGGCTGCCTGTATCCGGTACGGTTGGGCCGGAGGCGACCATTGCCGGATTATCGCCGGGAATATCGGAGACGATCAGCGACACCACCCTGGCCGGCCATGCGGCCGCCGCCAGCCTGCCGCCCTTGATGGTGGAAAGGTGCTTGCGGATAGTGTTCATCGCCGCGATCGGCGCACCCGAGGCGAGCAGCGCCTCATTGACGGCGATCTCGTCGGCCAGCGTCAAGCTGCCGGCCGGCGACGGCAACAGCGCCGAGCCGCCGCCGGAAATCAGCGCCACCACCAGATCGTCCGCCGTCAGCCCTTGCACCTTCGCCAGCAGCCGGCGCGAGGCTTCAAGGCCGGCATCGTCCGGCACCGGGTGCGCCGCCTCGATGATCTCGATGCGCTCGCAGGTCGCGCCATAGCCATAGCGGGTGACGACCAGCCCTTCGATGGGGGCGTCCCACACTTTCTCGAAGGCTGCCGCCATTTGCGCCGAGCCTTTGCCCGCGCCGATGACGATGGTACGGCCCTTGGGCTTGGCCGGCAGATGATCCCTGATGGTTCGTTCCGGATCGGCGGCGGCGACGGCGGCGTTGAAGATAGAGACGAGGAACGATTTGGGGTCGAGCACGGTCATTCGGCTTCCCGAGGCAATGCCAAGCCGCGCTTGTCGACGCCCAAATGATCGCACAGCGCATCGACGACGACGCCGTGATCCTCGCGCTCCGGCAGTCCGGAAACGGCGATGACGCCAATGACGCCGGTGCCCTTGGCGTTCACCGGAAAGCCACCGCCGGCCAGCACGTAGTCGGCAATATCCAGCCCTTCACCAATCTTGAAGGTGCGGTCGGGGCGCTGCTGTTCCAACACCATGCGATAGGTGCTTCTCAGGAACCGTTTGACCACATTGATCTTGCGCCGCGCCCAGTCGGGATTGGAAGCGTTCGAGCCCGGCAGCGCGGCGTAGAACAGCGGCCGGTCCCACAGCCTGATGTCGACTATGATGGGTAGATCTTCGGCGATTGCACGATCGCGAATGGCGGAGCCGATTTTGAAAGCGACGGCCTCGTCAAAGGTCGCGAAGACAAGGGTCTCTTCCTGTCTCTTGATCAGAGCGATGTCGTCAGCAACGGCCATTTTCTTTCTCCGAAATCGTCACACGTCGTGTGTACGACAAGCTCCGCTCGGTCAAGCTTCCGTGGCGTGGCCACCTTCTCCCGAGGGGAGAAGAGACGAGCACGGGCCTCGGCTTCCTCCTCTCCCCTCGGGGAGAGGCCGGATTGCCCCGAATTGCCTTCGCAATTCGGTTGGCAATCCGGGTGAGGGGGCCTTACCCCGCGCTCATGTCAGCCTTGGCTGGCCGCCCCGCCACATAAACTTCGCGGACGGAGCGGTCGTCGCCCAGCGTCTGCAGGAGAAAGAGTTCCTGCGCCAGCGTCTCGACCGTCTCCATCCTGAGTCGCATTCCCGGCGTTGCCCTGGCGTCCAGCACGACGATGTCGGCGTCGGTGCCCGCGTCCAGCGTGCCTATCTTTTCCACCACCGACAGCGCCTCGGCATTGCCGCGCGTCGTCTGCCAGAAGGACTGGAACGGGTTGAGCTTTTCGCCATTCAGCGCGATCACCTTGTAGCCTTCGTCCATGGTGCGCAGCATGGAGTAGTTGGTGCCGCCGCCGACATCGGTGGCGGCGGCGATGCGGATCGGCTTGTCGCGTCGGCGAAAGCGCTGATAATCGAAGAGGCCGGAGCCGAGGAAAAGGTTCGAGGTCGGGCAGAACACCGCCACCGAGCCCGAGTCCGAAAGCGCATCCGCTTCGCGCTCCGACAAATGGATGCAGTGGCCGAACAGGCTCTTTTTGCCTAACAGCCCGTAATGCTCGTAGACGTCGGTGTAGTCGCGCGCCCACGGGTAGAGTTCCTGCGTGAAAGCGATCTCGGCGTGGTTTTCCGACAGATGCGTCTGCATGTGCAGGCCGGGATGTTCGCGGCACAACACGCCCGCCATCTCCATCTGCTCCGGCGACGAGGTGATGGCGAAGCGCGGCGTGATGGCGTAGTGCTGGCGGCCCTTGCCGTGCCACTCCTTGATCAGCGCCTTTGTGTCGTCATAGCCGGATTGCGGGGTGTCGAGCACGCCGTCGGGCGCATTGCGATCCATCATCACCTTGCCGGCGATGTTGAGCATGTTGCGGTCATGCGATTCTGCGAAGAAGGCTTCGGCCGAGGCCTTGTGCACCGAGCAGTAGGCGGCGACCGTCGTGGTGCCGTGGCGCACCATTTCGTCGAGGAACAGCCGCGCGATGCGGCGGCCGTGCTGGGCGTTGGCGAACTTCGTTTCTTCCGGAAAAGTGTAGGTGTTCAGCCAGTCGAGCAGTTCGGCGCCGTAGGAGGCGATGATCTGCATCTGCGGAAAATGCGCATGGGCATCTATGAAGCCGGGCAGCAGCAGATGCGGCCGGTGGTCAATCCTTTTCACCGTTTCGTCGGCTTGCTTTTCAACATCGGCATAACTACCCGCGGCGACGATCCTGCCGTCACGGATCAGCAGTCCGCCATCCTCCTCGTAGCGCCAGGCGGAATGGTCTTCGAGAGTTTGCGGCCAGCGCACAAAGGACAGCGTGCGGCCGCGCAGAAGTGTCGAATTCATGCTATTTCCCTGCGCCTTCGAACCAGGCCACCAGCAGCGCCCGTTCCTTGTCGGTGATCTGAGAGACGTTGGCGGGCGGCATGGCGTGGCTGCGGCCGGCCTGCAGATAGATTTCGCGGGCGTGGTTGGCGATATCCGCATCGGTGTCGAGCATCACGCCCTTGGGCGCATGATAGATGCCCTCATAGACCGGCTCCGCCGCGTGGCACATTGAACAGCGGCCGAGCACGGTGTCGCGCACCGCCGGGAAATGCGCTGAAGCGACATAGACTTGCGCCGACGCGGATTCCTTGGGTTCGCCGGTCAGCACTTTCGGCGCGGTCGACAGCCAGATGATGACGATGAACAGGACGAGTGCCGCCATCCAGGTCCAGGTCGGATTGCCCTTGCGCGCATGGACCGAGTTGAAATAGTGCCGGATCAGCACGCCGATGATGAACACCAGCGAGGCGATGACCCAGTTGAACTCAGTGCCGAACGCCAGCGGATAGTGGTTCGACAGCATCAGGAACAGCACCGGCAGCGTCAGGTAATTGTTATGGAGAGAGCGCTGCTTGGCGATCTTGCCGTATTTCGGGTCGGGCTTGCGGCCGGCGATGAGGTCGGCGACGACGATCTTCTGGTTGGGGATGATGACCATGAAGACATTGGCCGACATGATCGTGGCGGTGATGGCGCCCAGATGCAGGAAGGCGGCACGGCCGGTGAACAGGTGGGTCAGTCCCCAGGCGATGAACACCAGCACGCAATAGAGCACCAGCATCAGGCCGGTGTCGCTTTTGCCCAGCGGCGAGCGGCACAGCAGATCGTAGACCACCCAGCCGACGCCGATCGTTGCCAGAGACAGCAGGATGCCGACCGGCACCGACATCGGCAGCACGTTCGGATCGATCAGGAACAGATCGGCCCCGGCATAATAGACGACGCACAGCATGGCGAAGCCGGAAAGCCAGGTGGCGTAGGATTCCCATTTGAACCAGGTCAGGTGTTCCGGCATTTCGGCCGGCGCCACCAGATATTTCTGGATGTGATAAAAGCCGCCGCCATGCACCTGCCATTCCTCGCCGAAGGCGCCGACGGGCATGCCGGGACGCTGGCGCAGGCCGAGATCGAGCGCGACGAAATAGAACGACGAGCCGATCCAGGCGATGCCGGTGACGACATGCAGCCAGCGCACGGCAAAACTCAGCCAATCCCAGAAAATCGCGAAATCCATCATTGAAATCGTCCCTGCCGATTGGGTGACTTTACGGGCTGGAGCGCAAACGGAAAGAGGCGAGGCGCACGAGGACTTTCAAAAAAAAATGGAAAATACTAGGTTGATCCTGCAAACCGGCGAAGGTGCTCCGCATGGCCTATCTCGACAACATCGCCGTCTTCGTTCGCGTCGTTGAACTCGGCAATCTGTCGGCGGCCGGGCGCGACATGCGCATTTCGCCGGCGGTCGCTTCCAACCGCATCAAGGAACTGGAGAAGCACCTTGGCGTGCGGCTGTTCAACCGCACCACACGGCAATTGATGCCGACCGAGCATGGCACGGTTTTTTACGGGGGCGCCAAGCAGGTGCTGGAGGCAATCACCGAGGCGGAAGCGGCAGTCTCTGCCCTTTCCGGCCAGCCGCGCGGCACCATCCGCGTCACGGCACCGCTCGGCCTCGGCCGCCGGCTGGTCGCTTCGGGCATCCCCGATTTCCACGACAAATACCCTGATATCGAGGTGCGGCTCAGGCTCTCGGACCACAATGTCGACATCATGAAGGAAGGCATCGACGTCGCCTTCCGGCTCGGCATCATCGAGGATTCCAGCCTCAGGATGCGCGGCATCATGGAATGCGAGCGCGTGCTGGTGGCGGCGCCGAAATATCTCGAAGCGCGCGGCGAACCGATTGAGCCGCAGGAACTGATCGGCAAGAAGCACGACTGCCTGATGCTGCGTTATTCGGGCGCGCGCGAATATGTGTGGACGCTGCAGACCCCCACCGGCCCGCAGAAATTCGAGGTACACGGGCCCTACGACACCGACGATGGCGACGTGCTCACCGGCTGGGCGCTTTCAGGCCGCGGCATCATCAACAAGCCGCGCTTCGAGGTCGAGCCATTCATCCGCGATCGGCGGCTGAAGGTGATCCTGCC
>NZ_RZPL01000414.1:0-3736 GCF_004022805.1 Mesorhizobium sp. M7A.F.Ca.CA.002.04.1.1
GGGGGCGGCGGCGGGAGAGCCTCCCCCTGAACCGCCGCTGAAACCGGGAATTGTGAAGGAGCCTGCAGTCTGCTGCCCTGCCGTTGAGCGGTTCTCAAATCGCGAAGCCTGGGCATTGCCGGCACCTGCGAGCGCCGGCGCGGGGCCGCGCGCGGATTGCGAGCGGAAGAACCTGATGGCCAGCATGATCGCGCCACCGATCAGCAAGGCCTGAAGCAGGAAACCGAACATGCCGGCCAGGCCGCCGAAGCCCTGACCCAAAAGCAGGCCGAACAGGCCGCCGAGCAACAGGCCGCGCATCATCGTTCCACCGAAACCGCTCATGAAGCCGGGCCTCTGCAGGCCGGCCTGCGGCTGCCGGGCCGCGTTGTTCACACCGGTGTTGGGCGTCATCGACCGCTCGACCGGAGCGGTCGGTGCTGGGGCCGTCCTGGTCGGCGGTGCCGATTGGAACGTACGCATGCCACGACTGCCGAAACTGCCGCCACGACGGGCCTCGGCATGGTCCATCGCAACCATGGAGAATGCAAGGAACAGTCCTGCAAAGAGGGCTGCAAATCGGCTGGTGCGGGAAATCATCGGAGATGAACCTTTGTCGATGTGGTTTCGGAAGTTTCAGCAAGTGCCGGCCTGGATGTCGGGCATCATGCGGTCAGTCGAACAACTCTTCGAAGAATGATTTCTTCCGCTTTGGATAGCGGTGACCGTGCGAGCGGGAATAATCGTCATCGCGGCTCTGGCCATGTTGTGGCTGGGAGAATGCTGCCGGCTGTGGCTGCGGCGCGGGCGCCGCTTCCCTGCCGGAACGCTCGATGATCTTGTCGAGTTCTCCTCGATCAAGCCAGACGCCGCGGCACTGCGGACAGTAGTCGATTTCGATACCCTGGCGTTCGCTCATCACGAGCGCGACGCGGCAGGAGGGGCAAACCATACCGAGGAGGGAAGTAGATGTCATACGGGGCTCCAAACCGAAAGGAATGAGCCCGCTTGACCGAAAGAATGGAAACGGGCCCGTTAAAGCGGTCCGACATCACAATCGCCAAAAGCGACAGTCAGAGGGGCCCGGCCCGCACCGAACAGTTAGGGATGCAAAGCCGCGGCTTCAAGGTCGATATTGCCCTGCAAGAATGATTTGTTCGCCAGCGTTGCTCAGGCAGTCACCACGATTCAAATCGTCACCACGATCTCAGATCGTCACTACGATCTTGCCGAACTGCTCGTTCGACTCCAGGTAGCGGTGCGCCTCGACGATTTGGTCGAACGCGAAGGTCCTGTCGATGATCGGCCTCAGCGTTCCGTGCTCCAGACCTTCGACGATAAACGCCTTGGCGGCCTCGAGTTTCACAGGGTTGCCGGTGATCTCGTGGACGAGGTAGCCGCGCAGTGTCAGCGTCTTGCTCAGCACCGCTGGCAGCGGGAATGGCGTCGGCTCGCGGCTGAGACCGCCATATTCGATGAGGATGCCGCCACGCGACATGGCCGCTGTGAGTGGCTCGAAGATCGGGCCGCCGATCGCATCGAACACGACGCGCACGCCTTCAGGCCCTGCGATCTCATTCAGCCGTGCCGCCAAATCCTCCTCGGCCAAGGTGACGACTTCAGCCGCGCCGGCATCGAGCAGGGCCTGCCTCTTCGCCGATGTCCGCGTCACCGCAATCGCTGTTGCACCGACCCTGTTGGCGATCTGGATTGCCGCAAGCCCGACGCTGCTCGAGGCTGCGGTGATCACCACGTGGTCTCCGCTGTGCAGCCCGGCGATATCGATCAGCGCGCCATAGGCGGTGAGATACTGCATCCAGACGGCCGCTGCCGTCTGCCAGTCGAGCGACGGCGGATGCTTGACGACAAGTCCGGCGGGGTAGGTGGCAAACTCGCCATAGGCCGGCCAGCGGATCATCGATTGCGGCGGGATGACACTGACGCTGTCGCCCGGCGCGAAATCCTTCACGCCGACACCAATAGCCTCGATGACGCCCGCTGCCTCGAGGCCAAGCCCCGAGGGGAGCGTCGGCGTCTCGATATAGGAAGCCGCGCGCAGCAGCGCTTCGGCGCGATTGAGGCCGAGTGCCTTGACCCGGATTTGAACTTCGCCCGAACCCGGTGGGGAAAGCGCGACATCCTCGATGCGCAGAACCTCGGGGCCACCATGCTGGTGAAAGCGAACTACGCGTGTCATTCGGATACTCCAAATCATCTGAACCGAATGAGCTATGCAGCCGGTCTTGCCAGGGATAAATGGCTGTAAGAGAAGAACAGTAGAAACCAGGAGTTCTGAATATGGATCGGCTTGAGAGCATGGCCGTGTTCGTCAAGGCGGTCGATCTCGGCTCGTTCGCGGCCGCGGCGGTCGCGCTTGATCTCTCCGGACCGATGGTCGGCAAGCATGTCCGGTTTCTTGAGGAGCGGCTGGGCGTGCGGCTGCTCAACCGGACCACGCGACGGCAGAGCCTGACCGACTTCGGCCGCGCTTACTATGAACGCTGTCGGGTGGTGCTCGCCGAGGCCGAAGCCGCCGATGCGCTCGCCGCCGAACAGTTTTCGGAGCCACGTGGAAAACTGCGGGTCACCATGCCGGCGCATTTCGGGCGCCATTGCGTGACCCCCGTGTTGCTGAAGCTGGCCCATCAATATCCGATGCTGGAACTCGACCTGTCGCTCACCGACCGCTTGGCGGATCTTGCCGAGGACGGCTACGATCTCGCAATCCGCACCGGCACTCTTGACGACAAGGTGGGGGTGATTGCGCGTCGCGTCGCGCGTCAGGGCATGGTCGTCTGCGCGGCACCCTCTTATCTCAGAATTCATGGCGAGCCGCAGCGGATCGAGGATCTCGCCGACCATCAGGCGATTGTCTACCGCCGGCTCGGCCAGGTCGTTCACCCGTGGTTGTTTGTGCGCGAGGGGCAACCCACGCTCGAGATCACGCCAACCGGACGGCTGCGGCTCGACGATCTCGATGCCATCGCTGACGCGGCCGCCGACGGCATGGGGCTGGCCTGGCTGCCCTGGTGGCTGGTACGCGACCGCATTCAGGCCGGCGCGCTGATGGCGCTGTTGCCGGACCAGCCGCGATATCTCTACGACTGCCACGCGCTTTGGCTGCAGACACCGCATCTGCCGCTGAAGGTGCGGCTGGCCGTCGATGCGCTGGCCGTCGCCTTGCCGAAATCGATGGCCTGATTGCCAATCGCCGCCGCTCAGTTGAGATCGCGCCGATACTCCTTGACCTCGCTGCGGTCGACGATCCGCTCGTCTCCGTCATGGGCAGTGATGTGGGTCTCGATCCGCCAGACGTCGCGCAGCGCGCGCACCGTCGCCGTCACTGAAAGGCGCGCCTGCCAGTCGCCGCGGCCATAGGATTTTTCCCAGGTGCAGGTGCCGACCGCCGAGGTCGGGTCGTCGGGGTGAATGGAGAACCGGTCGACATGCTTCGCTGAAAGGACGATTCCCGTATGCGGATGCCGCACCGTGCCGCCATCATTGACGACTTGGTAGACCGTCTCGCTGGTGACCTGGTCTGTCGAAACCGAGCGCTGAAAACCGTCGCCCTTGGCCAGAACCTCCTGCTCCATCGGCGCGGCGCTTTCCGGAGCCAGGAAGGCCCCCAGCGTGTCGTCCAGCTTCTGCGGCGCGCGCACCGGCAGGATCAGCCGGCTGTCCCCGCAATGGATCGACAGCGTCGCCTGCTCGGCGGTCGGAAAGACGATCGGCCAATGCGATGTCGCCAGTGCCAGCC
>NZ_RZPL01000414.1:3746-5059 GCF_004022805.1 Mesorhizobium sp. M7A.F.Ca.CA.002.04.1.1
AGCCGGATACGCTCGCCAGCCTCGAAACGCTGCCCGCAGCAGCGCAGCTTGATGCGGACGGTCTCCGCCCGGCCCGGCACCATGGGTACGATGTCCAGATCATCGTTGCGATGGCTCAGATTGAGGATGCCGTAGCTGATGCGCGAGGCAGCACCTTCCGGGAACACTTGCGACAGCGTGGCGGACAGAAGCGCAACCGGCTTGTCGGAGGAGAGCTTGACCTCGAATTCGGGAAAACCGAGGATCTCGACCGCTTCGGTCAACGGCGCCGTCTCGAAGATCAGGGCATTGCCTTCTTCCGTGCGTTGGTCGACCGGCAAGGTAGGCATGACGCCATAACCGCACCAGGCGCCGGACGACAGGCCGGCCGTCTGCGGCGATGAAATCTCCAGGATCGTGTCTTCGCCCCTGGCCTCGCTCAGCACATGCGGCGCAAGGTTCAGCACCTTTTCGCCGATTCCCGGCCCCGGCCATGCCGGCTCCGCGACCCAGCGGCCGGGTCGCTCGTCATAGATCGCTGCCGGCCGTGCGGGATCTTGAATCCAGGCGCGCAGCATCGGCTCGTCGGCAATGCCGGTGTTTATGCCCTTGAGATATTGATCCCACCAGCGCAGGCACTCCTGCAGGAAGCCGATGCGCGGTCCCGGCATGGCGAAGTGCGGATATTTATGGCCCCAGGGTCCAATCAGCCCTTTACGGGGACCGCTTAGCTTTTCCAGCATCCGGAAGATCGGATTGGGATAACCGTCGGCCCAGCCGCCGACGGCGTAGACCGGGATTTCGACATCGGAATATTCCTCGCAGATCGAACCGTGCTTGTAGAAATCGTCGCGGCGCTGGTGTTCAAACCAGTCCTGCATCCAGATGCCATTGCCATTCAGCCGTTGTTTCCAAAGATCGCGCCAGCGGTCGCCGACAATGAGCGGGTCGGGCGGGGTCATGGCGATGGCCCAGGCGGTGGTTCCCCACATCAGATTGTCGCACATCATCGCGCCGCCGAGATAATGCACGTCGTCGTTATAGCGGTCGTCGGTCGAGCACAGCGAAACGACGGCTTTCAGCGCCGGCGGCCGGCGGGCCGCGACCTGCAGCCCGTTGAAGCCGCCCCAGCTGATGCCGATCATGCCGACGCTTCCCGAGCACCAGGATTGCCTCGCCAGCCATTCGATGACCACCAGGCAGTCATCCTGCTCCTGCTTCAGATACTCACCCTTGCACAGCCCTTCGCTGTCGCCCGAGCCGCGCATATCGACCCGCACGCCGGCATAGCCGTGACCGGCGAAATAGGGATGCGTCAGCGCATCGCGCTCCAC
>NZ_RZPL01000415.1:0-5052 GCF_004022805.1 Mesorhizobium sp. M7A.F.Ca.CA.002.04.1.1
GCGCTCGGAGCCTTTTTGGGCAGGCTCGACTGATATCCCGACGTTACTGCACCAGCACGGCACGTCCGCATGTCGCGCCGGTGACCCGGACATCGGCCACGCCGAGATGCACGCCGAGCGTATCGAGTAGATTGTAAAGCAATGTGTCGACTGGTGCGGTCACGGTTTTCAGAAGCGTCGTCACAGCTGGCTTCACGGTGCCGAGCAACGCCGTTACGTCAAGCCCGAGGATACCAAGCGCATTGACGGAAAGCGACAACTTGTCGACCAGTGACGTTGTCAGCGTCTGGGTAATGTCCCGTGTCGGCGTCGTCTTGATGGTTTTGGCGGCGATCTCGGTTTTGTTGAAGACCAGGTTGGTCGGGCTGACGTTGGTGATGTCGGCACCCGCCGAACCCTTCACCAGTATTAGCGGGATTTTTAGCAGCAGCAGATTGAGGCTGACATCCGCGATGTTGGCGTCGGAGAACGACTGCGGGTTGCTGAAATCCGCGAAGGCGGTGGGGCTGTTATCGGCATCGCTGGCGGCAAGGTTCACCGCCGCGATGCCGGGCTTCGCGGCAATGGTAACCTTCAGGCTGTCGGGGCCGGTCGGGCAGTTGATGTCGGTCAGCTTGGCCTCGGCGTAGGCTACTTCGACATTCAGCGGCAGCTTGACCGACAGCAGGCTGATACCGCCGCCCAGGTTTGGGTTGCCGACGCCGACCGTGACAAGCAGCTTAATGCGCGTTTGCGCGGTGCGAACCACGGTGCCGGCTTCTCCAACCGCCAGCCATGGCGAGGATTGCGGTGGTTCGCCGATGGCGATGGCGAGCGTGGTCGACAGCACCCCGGGAATGGTGGCTCCGAGGGCGACGTCGACCTGTTTTGAACCGTTTGCCAGTCCGGCGGCGGCCGTCAGCATTCCCAAGGCGCTGGCGTCGACGCCGAGGCCGGCGGGCCTTTGGCCGAGGCCCAACTTGCCGACGGAGCCGAGATCGACCAGATGACTGAGCGGGATCTGGACCGTGCTGGTCGACTTGGACGCGATCGTCTGCAGGGCGACCTTGGCCGTGTTGCCAAGCCCAGGCACATTGGCCATGGCCGTGGCGATCTGGCCGACGGTCGCCTTCGATGCCAGCACATCCGAATACGAGACGCCGGTCAGGTTCAGCTGTGTGGCAAGGCCGTCCACGAAGGAGAGCACGCTCACATCCGCGGAGATCAGCGCGTTGTAGTCCATGACACTGAGCGAGATGTTGCTGCCGAGCAGTCCGCCGAGAAGCGCGTTGAGGATACCGCCATCGAGGCTGGCGAGCCTCGATCCGACCGAGAATGTCGCCTGTGGCGTCATGCTGGCGGTGGCTTGGGTGCCGATGACGGGAGTGGGGATCAGGGAACTCGCGAAATAGCGGGCGGGGATCTTCTTCAGGGTGACACGGACGGCATTGTAGGGGGTTATGCTGGCCTGGAAACGCTGGCCCACATTGGCCCCGGATGCCACATATCGCCCGGGCGTGACCGTCACGACGGTTTTGCCGACCGCCGGCTCGATCGTCTGTCCCGAGCTTTGAACGACAACCCCTGGCATGCCGTTGTCGGTCAGCGTGGTAACGACCGCTGTATTGACATTGGTCATGTTCGAGGCGGCGGTGATCGCCGCCAGATCCACCATTGCCTGCGCTTCGCGGCGCTCGGTGTAGATCGAGGCTTCGTCGATGGCCACTGCGGCCAGCGCCAGCGCCACCGGCGCGCTCAATGCCGCCATGACGGTGAAGTTCGCTTTCCTGTCACTCAGCATCAACCGGGCAAGCCGACCGATCCCATTGCACGCATGCAGCAGCATTCAAATGCCCCCGACCCTGATCGTTGACTGGCGCCTGATCGTGGTCCCGGGCATGGCTATGCCCGGGAAAAGGTTCCAGATCGGCAGGTTGCGGGCGTCGTATTGGATGGACACCACGAACTGGCTTCCATCGGCCGTGCTGTCGTTGGCCTGGTAGGTCAACTTGCTGACATCCACGAAGGGATATCCGCCGGCATTGTTGGTGACGAAGCTGGTTACGAGCGTTTGACGTTCGGTCTGGTTCAACCCGGCAATTGCCGTGCGGGCGGCATCCGCTGCGATCTGCTGGATCGAGTTGGCGGCGCCGAAGTATATACCGTATGCAACCATTCCGAGTAGAAGAAGAATGAAAATCGGTGAAAGCAAGGCAAATTCAACCGCAGAGGTACCGCGCTCTTCTTGAAAGTTCCGCATTAGTTGACGGATTTTGGGCAATTTACTTGCTCCGTTACTCATAGCCGCCGCGCGTCTGAAGCTCGAACCGTATAGAAGGTACTCGTAATGTAACCTCAGGTTGCTTAAGAACGCATTAAGACATTCCGGCAAACTGGCATGGCTCCCGATTCGCGGTGAAAAATAGCGTCGAGGTGAAGAAACCAAGTCAAGCTTTTGGTTTCGGCTGGTGTTTCAGCGGCCACACCATAGCTTTCGTCCGCCTTACTTTGGGTGACCCAGAGAGTCTGTTGAAATAAAAATTCTCCGCGTTAGTGTCTGGGCACGAGCCGCAGGACGGGAACCAGCGGCGCGCTCAAAGGGGTCAGATATCGGCTCCAGGGCGTCAACACTTAATAGGCGCGCCAACGGCGGCGCCGACAGGGAGAACTTCATGCTGAAAAACATGCTGAAGGCGACTGTGTTCGCCACGACGATGACGCTGGCCGCCGGGACGTTCTACACGCAGGCCTTTGCCGAGACCGTCTATAACAGGGGCACCGCCGCTGAATCGGAGTCGGTCGATCCGCACAAGACCTCGACGGTTTACGAAGCCAATGTCCTGCGCGACCTGTTCCAGGGCTTGGTCATGCAGGACCAGAAGGCCAATCTCATTCCTGGTGCCGCCGAGAGCTGGACGGTTTCGGACGACGGAACCGTCTATACGTTCAAGCTGCGCAAGGACGGCATGTGGTCGGATGGCAGCCCGGTTACGGCTGACGATTTCGTCTATGCCTTCCACCGGCTGGAGGATCCGGCGACCGGCGCCGAATACGCCTCGATGCTGTATCCGGTAAAGGGTGCGGAGGACGTCAACACCAAGAAGGGCAAGCCTGAGGACATGGGCGTCAAGGCGATTGACGCAAATACGCTGGAGGTCACGCTGAAGGCGCCGACGCCCTACTTCCTGGAGATGCTGACCCACCAGGCGACCTATCCGGTGAGCAAGGCCTCCATCGAAAAGCTCGGCGCCGATTGGATCAAGCCCGGCAATCTCGTTTCGAACGGCGCCTATACGCTGGCCGAATGGGTTCCCAACGATCATATGAAGCTGGTCAAGAACCCGAAATTCTGGGATGCGGCGACCGTCAAGTTCGACGTCGTCAACTACATCCCGACCGAGGACCGCTCTTCGGCGATGAAGCGCTTCGAGGCAGGCGAACTGGACAGCTACGACGACCTTCCGACTGAACAGCTCGCCGATCTCAAGACCAAGTTTGGCGACCAGATCCACGTTGGACCGTATCTCGGCACCTATTATTATGCGATCAAGACCGACAAGGCGCCGTGGGATAATGTAGAGCTGCGCAATGCCATCTCGATGGCGATCGACCGCGACTTCCTCGCCGAAAAAGTCTGGCAGAACTCGATGCTGCCCGGCTATTCAATGGTGCCTCCCGGCATCGAAGGCTACACGCCGGCAATGGCCAAATATGCGGACATGCCGCAGATCGACCGCGAGGATGCGGCCAAGAAGATCCTCGAGAAACTCGGCTATACGCCCGAAAAGCCGCTGAAGATGGAAATCCGCTATAACACGTCGGAAAACCACAAGAACACTGCGGTGGCGATCCAGGAACAGCTGAAGCCGCTTGGCGTCGACGTCACGCTGCTCAACACCGACACCAAGACCCACTACTCCTTCCTCGAGCAGAAGGGCAACTATGATCTGGCACGTGCCGCCTGGATCGCCGATTACAAGGATCCGGAAACCTTCCTCGGCATCTCGCGCAAGGCCAGCGGCAACAATTATTCGGACTACAACAGCCCGGCCTATGAAGCGGCCATGGACAAGGCGGCCGCCGCCGGGGGCAACCCCGAACAGCGCATGAAGGAACTGGCCGACGCCGAACGCATCCTGGTCGACGACGTCGGCCAGATACCGCTCCTCTATTACAGCTACCACGATATCGTCTCCTCGAAGCTGCATGGCTTCGTCGACAACGTGATGGACGTGCATCCGTCGCGCTTCGTCAGCAAGGACTAACCCTGGCCAAGCCACCGCGCCTTCCAGGCGCGGTGGCGATGGTTTGCCATCGCATCGGCCCGGGTACCGGAATTCGATTTCGGCAAATGTCGGTGCGAAGATTTGAAAGCTGGAGCGCGGCCGTCCAACTGGACGCGCGCGGCTCTGGATCAAGCGGGGCACCGATGCTGCGATACGTATTACGGCGGCTTCTGACCGCCATTCCAACGCTGTTCGTCATCGTGACAATGGCGTTTTTCCTGATGCGCGTCGCGCCGGGCGGTCCATTCAACCAGGAGCGGGGGCTCAGTCCCGAGATCAGGGCCAATCTCGAAGCCCAGTTTGGCCTCAACGACCCGCTCTGGCTGCAATTCGTCCACTATCTCGGCAATCTGTTGCGCGGCAATTTCGGCCCGAGCTACAACATGCCGGATTTCACCGTCACCGAACTGTTCGCCAAGGGGCTGCCGATTTCGGTCCAGCTCGGCGCCTCGGCGCTTGTCCTGGCGCTGCTGCTCGGTTCCGTGCTCGGCACCATTGCGGCGCTCAATCAGAACAAGCTTGGCGACTATACGGTGATCGCGCTGGCGACGGCCGGCAGCACCATCCCAACCTTCGTCATCGCGCCGGTGATCCAACTCCTGTTCGGGCTGACCTGGAGGCTGCTGCCGATCGGTGGGTGGGGCGATGGCGCTTTCATCAACAAGGTCGGTCCGGTGCTGACGCTCGCCCTGCCGCAGATCGCCATCGTCGCCCGGCTGATGCGTGGCTCGATGATCGAATCCTTGCGGTCCCACCACATCCGCACGGCGCGCGCGCTGGGCCTGTC